>NZ_JBRIQO010000016.1:0-252077 GCF_052983175.1 Streptosporangium sp. G12
GTCGTCTCGACGTGACCGCGGATCCGCGGATCCGCGGCGCAGCCCTCACGCCCCCGGTGCCGATCTCGTGCCATGTGCTCGGTGCCGGGGGAGCGGGATCACCGTGGTGACACCGCCGACAGCACCGTGACCCGCCCGGCCGGGCACCACGTTCCGTCGGTGGTGTCACCGCGGCGAAACCCGCGGCGCGGGGCGTTCTCCACCGGCCGGTGCGTCGGCCGCCCGCCGCGCGAACCACGGCCGACCGGGAGCACCGCCACAGGAACAAGATCTTCAGTGGCCTTCCAGGCCGTTTCGTGCGGATCACGCCTTGCCGTACGCCGGGTACGTGGTGGCGGCAGAGGTCCCGCGGTCCCGGGCCGATGTGCCGAGCTGGCTAAAGTGGCCGCCATGAGTGATCATTCCGGACCTCGGGCCATGCCGCCGGCGCTGCTCGGCGTGGGTGGCGACTGGTCGCCTGTCACCGCGGGCGAGTCCGGAGCCGCCGTCTTTCGCGACGCGGACGCCACCCGGTATGCCAAATGCGTGCCTGCCGCTGATGCGGCCGACCTGAAGGCCGAGCGTGACCGGATCGCATGGCTGAACGATCAGGGTGTACCTGGTCCCCGAGTGCTCGACTGGCACTCCGGCGACGTGGGCGCCTGCCTGATGACCAGCGCCGTTCCCGGCATATCTGCTGATCAGGTGCCCGCCGAGAACCTACGGGCCGCCTGGGAACGCATCGCGGACGCGGTCCGCCGACTGCACGAGGTGCCGGTGCCGCAGTGCCCGTTCCGCCGGGACCTGGACGCCATGGTCGCCGTGGCGCGCGGCGTCGTGGCCCGTGACGCCGTCAACCCGGGGTTTCTCCCCGTCGAGCAGCGGCACACGCCCCCCGGGGAACTGCTGGACCGCCTCACCCGGCAGGTGCCACGGCGACGGGAGCAGGAGGCCGCCGACACGGTCGTCTGCCACGGGGACCTGTGCCTGCCCAACATCATCCTCGACCCGCGGACCCTGGACGTGTCGGGCTTCGTCGACCTGGGCCGCCTCGGACAGGCCGACCGCCACGCCGACCTGGCGTTGCTGCTCGCCAACGCGCGGGAGACATGGGAGGACGAGGAGCGGGGGCGGGCCGCGGACGCGGCGTTCGCCGAGAGGTACGGCATCGCCCTGGACCACGACCGTCTGCGCTTTTACCTCCATCTCGACCCGCTCACCTGGGGCTGATCGATTTTGCGGGGATCATCGGGCGGACCGACGACCGGCCGATCCGAACGAGACCGCCTAGACGACCACCAGCTCGCGAGGGCGGTGGTTGACCCGCTCGCCGCCCTCGTCGGTGCAGACGAGGATGTCCTCGATGCGGGCGCCGTGGGCCCCCGGCAGGTAGATTCCCGGCTCGACGGAGAAGGCGAAGCCGGGCGCCAGCGGCTCGGTGTTGCCCGCGACGATGTAGGGCTCCTCGTGGGTCTCCAGGCCGATGCCGTGGCCGGTGCGGTGGATGAAGTAGTCGCCGTAGCCCTCGGCGGCGATCACGTCGCGCGCGGCGGCGTCGACCGCCTCGCACGTCACCCCGGGGGCCACGGCGTCGCAGGCCGCCTGCTGGGCCCGCCTGAGCACCTCGTAGTACTTCAGGAAGCCGGCCGGGGGCTCGCCGACGGCGTAGACGCGCGTGGAGTCGGAGCAGTAGCCGTCGGGCATCTGGCCCCCGATGTCGACCACGATCGGCTCGCGCTCCCGGACGACGCGGTCCGACAGCTCGTGGTGCGGGCTGGCGCCGTTGGGCCCGGAGCCGACGATGACGAAGTCGACGGTGGAGTGGCCCGCCGCGATGATCGCCTCGGCGATGTCCCTGCCGATCTCCCGCTCGGTCCTGCCGGCCCGCAGGAAGTCGGGCACCTGGGCGTGGACGGCGTCGATCGCGGCGCCCGCCGCGCGCAGCGCCGCCACCTCGGCCGGGCTCTTGCGCATCCGCAGCCCGCGCAGGACGGTCCCGGCGAGCACCTGCTCCGCGCCGGGGATCGCGTCGCGCAGGCGCAGCGACTGCATCGCCCACATCCGGTCGGCGAGGCCGACCCTGCGGACCGCGCCCAGACGTTTGCCGACGACCGCGTACGGGTCGTCGGTCTCGTCCCAGGGGACGAACTCGACGCCGAGCCGCGACGCCGGGGAGTGCTCGGCCGCGGGCAGCTCCAGGCGGGGCACCATCAGGAACGCCTCGCCTTCGGCCGGAAGCACCAGGCAGGTGAGCCGCTCCAGCGGCAGGGCCTCGTAACCGGTCACGTAGCGAAGGTCGGGACCGGGGGTGAGCAGCAGCGCGTCGAGCCCGGCGGCGGCGGCCGCCTCGCGGGCGGCGGCCAGGCGGGTCACGGGATAGAGGTCAGAGGGCTCCGTCGTCACGACGACCAATCTAATCCCGGGCGGAACGACCATGCATCCGGGCCGGCCCCGGAAACCGAAAGTCCGGGAAAGGAAGGCACGAAGGCGACTCCGCCACTACAATCTGTTGAAGTACGATCACATTTTGTTGGCAAAATATCCGTAAAGCCACACATTTCGAGAGCGAGCTACATGGTCGGCGTAGTGGGCGGCCACCAGCCACCCCTCCACCCACGAAACGACCATGTGACCGGTCAGGCCCCGTCGACCGCCGCTGAGATGGTGCAGCGGTTGCGCGGCGAGCCGGACGAGCACATGGCCGTGGAGCGACAACTCCTCACCGCACGCCTGGCACACGCGGAGCGCCTGGGCGAGATGGGCTGGGCCGAGTGGAATCTCCAGACCGGAGAGTCCACCTGGTCCGCCCAGGCGTACACCATATTCGGCCGCGCCCCCGGTGACGGCCCGATCCACCTGCGCGACCTGCCCGGTCACGTCGAGACGGCCGACCGGCCCGACCTCGACCGGCTGCTGTGGTCCGTCGTGCACCGGGCCGAGGCCGGGGAGGCCGAGTTCCGCATCCGCCGCCACGGGGAGCTCCGGCACCTGCGCGCCGCGTTCGACCTCGTCGTGCACGGCGGGCATCCCGCCGTGCACGGCGTCGTGCAGGACATCACCTGCCGTCGCCGCGCCGAGCGGATCATGTCGGAGTCGCGCAGCAAGCTGCTGCGGGTCCGCGAGCAGGCCGCGGAGGAGCACGACATGAGCGTGGCACTGCGCGAGGCGATCATGCCGGGGCTGGGCGACACCATCGACCTGCCGCACGCGCGCATCGCGGTCCGCTACGTGGCGGCGGGGGTCAAGCCCGGCCTGGGCGGCGACTGGTACGACGCCGTTCCCCTGTCCGACGGCAGGGTGCTGCTCGCCATCGGCGACGTGTCCGGGCACGGGATGGCCGCGATCTCCCAGATGGCCCAGCTGCGCCACGCCCTGATCGGCCTCGCGATGACCGGCCACTCCCCCGACAGGCTGCTGGCCTGGCTCAACGACCTCGTGCTGCACCGGATGCCCGAGACGACGGCGACCGCGGTCGTCGGCCACCTCGACCCGGCCACGAGGACGTTCACCTGGGGGCAGGCGGGGCATCCGGCGCCGATCCTGGTCCGCGAGGGCACGGCCACCCAGCTCGACCCGCCCGCCGGGGTGCTGCTGGGCGCCACCCCCGACGAGCCGTACGAGCTGGCCGGGGTCGAGCTGCGGGAGGGCGATCTCCTGCTGCTGTTCACCGACGGGCTGGTGGAGCGGCGCACCCGCGACATCGACGAGGGCCTGGCGCTGACCATGGAGGCCGCGGCCCTGCTGAGGGGCGATCTGGACGACGGGCTCGACCGGCTCATCGAGGTGATCGGCGGACCCAACCCCGAGGACGACACCTGCGTTCTGGCGATCGGGGTACTCGGCTGATTGGTTAAATGGTCGCCATGCCCGGCCTGATGCTTCTCGACACCCCCTCCCTTTACTACCGTGCCTTCTACGGCATCCCCGAGTCGATGACCGCGCCCGACGGGATGCCCGTCAACGCGGTGCGCGGAGTCATCGACATGATCGCCATGCTGATCCGGCGGCACTCCCCCGCCGAGCTCGTCGCCTGCATGGACGCCGACTGGCGCCCGGCCTTCCGGGTGGCGGCCATCCCGACGTACAAGACCCACCGGGTCGCCGAGGGCGGCGCCGAGGAGACCCCCGACACGCTCGCCCCGCAGGTGCCGGTGATCGAGCGGGTGCTCGACGCGGTGGGCATCGCCCGCGTCGGCGTGCCCGGCTACGAGGCCGACGACGTGATGGGCACGTTCACCGCGCGCGCGAGCGGCCAGGTCGACGTCGTCACCGGCGACCGCGACCTGTTCCAGCTGGTCGACGACTCCCGTCCGGTCCGGATCCTCTACACCGCCAGGGGGGTCAAGAACCTCCAGGCGGTCGACGAGGCCGCCGTCGCCGAGAAGTACGGCATCCCCGGCCGCTCCTACGCCGACTTCGCCACCCTGCGCGGCGACCCCAGCGACGGGCTGCCGGGCGTGCCGGGGGTGGGCGACAAGACCGCGGCGGCCCTGATCACCCGGTTCGGCTCGCTGGAGGCCCTGCTGCGCGCCGCCGACGGGGGCGAGGGAGCCGGTGACCTGACCGCCGGACAGCGCGCCAAGCTTTCGGCGGCCCGCGAGTACCTGCGGGCGGCCCCCGGCGTGGTCCAGGTCGCCCGCGACGCCCCCCTCCCCGAGGTCGACATCGCGCTTCCCGCCAAGCCGCGGGACCCGGAGGCCCTGGCGGCGCTGAGCGAGCGCTACGGCCTCTCCGGGCCCCTGGAGCGCCTGACCTCCGCGCTCTGACCTGGCCCCCGGCCGCGCCGGCCGGCATCGCCCCGGCCGGCCGGTGGGGTGGCCCGCCGGGAGCCGGTAGGTTGCTCCCTGTGCCTCACAAGAGCATCCGGGTGCCCGGAGCGTCCCATCCGCGGCTCGACGACGGTTTCGAACGGATCCGTCGTGAGATGAAACTGCCCGAGGGCTTCCCCCGGGCGGTGATCGACGAGGCCGAGTGGGTCGCCGAGGTGCCCGCCCTGCCCCGGCTCGACCGGACCGATCTGCCGCTGATCACCATCGACCCCCCGGGAGCGATGGACCTCGACCAGGCCGTGCACCTGGAGGAGCAGCCCGGCGGCTACCGCGTCTGGTACGCCATCGCCGACGTCGGGGCGTTCGTCAGGCCCGGCGGCGCGATCGACGCCGAGGCCCGCGCCCGCGGCGAGACGGTCTACATGCCCGACGGGCGCGTGCCGCTGCATCCGCCCGTCCTGTCCGAGGGCGCCGCGAGCCTGCTGCCCGGCGTGACGCGGCCCGCCGCGTTGTGGTGCGTCGACCTGGACGCCGAAGGCCTGATCGTGGGCGCGGACGTGACCAGGGCGCTGGTACGCAGCCGCGAGCGGCTCGACTACGACTACGCGCAGGCCGCCATCGACACCGGCACCGCCGACGGCACGCTGCGGCTGCTGGCCGAGATCGGCCGGCTCAGGCTGGCCCAGGAGCGGGCCAGGGGCGGCGTGACGCTGCCCACCCCCGACCAGGAGGTCGTCCCCGACGGTGACGGCTACCGGGTGGAGCTGCGCGCCCCGCTGGACGCCGAGGCGTGGAACGCGCAGATCTCGCTGCTGACGGGCATGGCCGCCGCCGCCATGATGCTGGACGCCGAGATCGGCCTGCTGCGGGTGCTGCCGCCCGCCCCGGCGGAGAGGATCGCCCAGGTGCGCCGGGTGGCCGCCGCTCTCGGCGTGCCCTGGCCCGAGGGCGCGGGGTACGGCGACGTCGTGCACTCCCTCGACCCGAAGATCCCCGAGCAGGCCGCGTTCCTGCAGGAGTCGACGGTGCTGCTGCGCGGCGCCGGATACGTCGCCTTCAACGGCGAGCCGCCCGCGCAGGCGGAGCACGCCGCCGTGGGCGCGCCGTACGCGCACGTGACCGCCCCGCTGCGCCGCCTCATCGACCGCTACGCCACGGAGATCTGCCTGGCCGTCGCGGCGGGCGAGCCGGTGCCGCAGGACGTCCAGCGGGCCATGGGCGAGCTGCCGGAGATCATGCACGCCACCGGGCGCCGCGCGGGCGGCGTCGAGCGGGCGTGCGTGGACCTGGTGGAGGCCTTCGTGCTGCGCGAACGGGTGGGCCAGACGTTCGAGGCCGTGGTGATCGACGTGGCCGAGGACCGGCCGTGGGGCCAGGTGCAGGTCACCGACCCGGCGGTGGTGGCCCGCTGCGACGGCGAGGGGCTCCCGCTGGGAGAGACCGTACGCGTGCGGCTGACGCGCGCCAACCCGACCTCCCGCGAGGTCCGCTTCAGCCTGGCCTGAGCCCCCTCGCGGAGTCCTGTCCGGCTCCGTCCGGCCCCGCCGCACCCGGCGGGGCCTGGCGAACCGCCCGGCCGGGACCGAAGACGGCCCAGGCCGGGGACCGGGATCAGGTGAGGGACGAGTAGGCCACCACCCCGCGCCGCAGGGAGTCCATCGCCTTGCCCGCGGTCTGCTTGACCTTGCTCCCCGCCGGGGCCGCGTCGGAGATCTGGCCGAGGAGGTCGAGCAGCTGCTTGGTCCAGCGGACGAAGTCTCCGGCGGCCAGCTCCGAGCCGGCGACGCCGTCGCGGAGCACGGCGTCCAGGGTGTGGCCCTTGGCCCAGCGGAAGGCCGCCCAGGCGAAGCCGAAGTCGGGCTCCCTGATGAACGACAGGCCGTGGTCGCCTTCGATCGACTCCAGCTCGCCCCAGAGGCGGACCATGTCCGCCAGCGTCTTCTGGGCCGCTCCCGCGGGGATCCTGGGCTGGCGGGCGTCGTCGGCCTGCCGCGACTCGAAGACCAGTGACGACACGCACGCGGCCAGCTCGGCCGGGTCCAGGTCGTTCCAAAGCCCCGCGCGCAGGCACTCGGCGGTCAGCAGGTCCAGCTCGGTGTAGAGCTGGGCCAGGCGGCGGCCCTCGGCGGTGACGCTCTCGCCGTCGAGGTAGCCGAGCTGGTCGAGCACCCCGCAGACCTTGTCGAAGGTGCGGGCGATGACGTGGGAGCGGCCCTCGACCCGGCGGCGCAGCCCCTCGGTCTCGCGGAGCAGCTTGTAGTAGCGCTCGGCCCAGCGGGCGTGGTCCTCGCGCTCGTCGCACCCGTGGCAGGGGTGCCGGCGGATCTCCCGGCGCAGGCGGGTGATCTCGTCGTCCTCCGCGGCGTGGTCGCGCGCCCTGACGGGCTTGCCGAAGTCGCGGTCGCCGATCTTGGCGTGCACGGAGGAGACCAGGTTGGCCCGCTCCTTGGGCGAGCGGGCGTTGAAGTTCTTCGGGATGCGCAGGTGCTCGACCGGCTCCACCGGGACGGGAAAGTCGGCCGGCGACAGCTTCTTGACCTGCTTGCCGATGGTCAGCACCAGCGGGGACGGGCCCTCGCCCCTGGAGTTGAGGCCGGGGTCGAGGACGACGGCGAGACCCGCGCGGCGCCCGCCGGGGACCCTGATGATGTCGCCGGGTTTGAGGGCCTCCAGCGAGCGCAGCGCCTGCGTCCTGCGGGCCGCGCCGCGCTGGCGCGACAGCTCGGCCTCCCGGTCGGACAGGGCCCTGCGCATCGCGGCGTACTCCTCGAAGTCGCCCAGGTGGCAGGTCATCGCCTGGCGGTAGCCCTCCAGGGCCTCCTCGGCGCGGCGCACCTGCTTGGCGATGCCGACCACGGCCCGGTCGGCCTGGAACTGCGCGAACGAGGACTCCAGGAGGGTCCTGGCCCGCTCCCTGCCCACCTGGCCGACCAGGTTGACCGCCATGTTGTACGAGGGTCGGAAGCTGGAGCGCAGCGGGTAGGTGCGGGTGCTGGCCAGGCCGGCGACCTGGAGCGGGTCGGTGCCCGGCTGCCAGTGGACGACCGCGTGGCCCTCCACGTCGATGCCGCGGCGCCCGGCCCGTCCGGTGAGCTGGGTGTACTCGCCGGGCGTGAGGTCGGCGTGGGTCTCGCCGTTCCACTTGTCGAGTTTCTCGATCACCACGGAGCGGGCGGGCATGTTGATGCCCAGCGCGAGGGTCTCGGTGGCGAACACGGCCTTGACCAGGCCCCGGGTGAACAGCTCCTCGACGACCTCCTTGAAGGCCGGGAGCATGCCCGCGTGGTGGGCGGCCAGGCCGCGCTCCAGGGCGTCGCGCCACTCCAGGTAGCCGAGCACGCCCAGGTCCTCGTCGGGCAGGTGCGCGGTGCGCTCGTCGACGATCTGCCGGATCTCGTGGCGCTCGGCGTCGGTGGTGAGCCGGATGCCGTCGTGCAGGCACTGCATGACGGCGGCGTCGCAGCCGGCCCTGGAGAAGATGAAGGTGATCGCGGGCAGCAGGGCGTCGGCGTCCAGGCGCTCGATGGCCGCGGCCCGGTCCGGCGGGCCGTTCCTGCGGGGCCGCGAGTAGCCGCGCCGCCCCCTGCCGTACGCCTGCCGCTCCTCGTCCCTGGCGATGCGCAGGAGGTTCGGGTTGATCTGGGGGCGCCGGTCCTCGTCGCCGGTGACGAACAGGTCGTAGATGCGGCTGCCGACGAGCATGTGCTGCCAGAGCGGGACCGGGCGGTGCTCGTCGACGATGACGCTGGTGTCGCCGCGGACCTCGCCCATCCACTCGCCGAACTCCTCGGCATTGCTGACCGTGGCCGACAGGGCGACCAGGCGCACCGACTCGGGCAGGTGGATGATCACTTCTTCCCAGACCGCGCCGCGAAACCGGTCGGCGAGGTAGTGGACCTCGTCCATGACGACGAAGCCGAGCCCCGCCAGGGTGGAGGATCCGGCGTAGAGCATGTTGCGCAGCACCTCGGTCGTCATGACGACGATCGGGGCCTCCCCGTTGACGCTGTTGTCACCGGTGAGCAGGCCCACCTTGTCCGTGCCGTACCGCTTGACCAGGTCGTTGTACTTCTGGTTGGACAGCGCCTTGATCGGGGTGGTGTAGAAGCACTTGCGGCCCTCCTCCAGGGCCACGTGCACCGCGAACTCACCCACGACGGTCTTGCCCGAACCGGTGGGGGCCGCCACGAGGACCCCGTCTCCCGCCTCCAGCGCCCGGCAGGCGTCGAGCTGGAAGTCGTCCAGCTCGAAGTCGTACAGACCGCGGAACGAGGTCAGCGCCGGCCCGCTCTCGGCCTGGCTCTGACGGAAGGCAGCGTATCGTTCCGCTGGGGTCGTCATGTGTCCAGCCTACCGATATCGGGATTCCGGTCCGTCCCCCCTTTTCTGCCGGGCTCCGCCGTCCTGGACGGGCTCGGACGGCGCCGGCGGACGCCGGGCGGCCCCTAGACGAGGACCGACAGCGCGCCGGGGACGACCTCACACGTCAGCGGGGTGGGACCGACCCGCTCGCCGTCGGCGTAGGCGATCACTCCCGGCGCCTCCAGGGTCACCCGGCGGGCGCGGCGCATGGTGACGGCGGGGTGGGCGCCGTGGGAGCCCCGGTAGACGCGGGGGAAGACGCGCAGGAACTCCCCCTTGGGGATGGCGCCGAGGATCGTCACGTCCAGCAGGCCGTCGTCGGGGACGGCACCGGGGCACACGCGCATGCCGGCGCCGTAGGAGGAGGTGTTGCCGACCGCGACCAGCATCGCCTCACGCTCGACGATCTCGCCGTCCAGGTCGATCCTGAACGGGATGGGCCGGAAGGAGCGCAGCTCCTCGGCGAGGGCCACCAGGTACCTGGCCATGCCGGGCGGCCAGGTCATCGTGTTGGCCCGCTCGTTGACCCGGGAGTCGAAACCGCAGGCCAGCACCCCGGCGAACCACTCGTCCTCGCCCACCTTCGCGGCATCGACCGTGCGCACCCGCCCGCGCAGCACGGTGTCGGCGGCGGCCAGCGGCGCCTTCAGGGGGATGCCGAGCGCGGCGGCGATGTCGTTGCCGGTGCCCACCGGGATGACGCCCAGCGGCACGCCGCTGCCCGCGACCGCTTGGAGAGCCAGGTGGACCAGGCCGTCGCCGCCGAAGGCCACCAGCGCCTCCGGCTGCTCGGCCACGGCCGTGCAGGCGCGTTCCAGGGCGTCGGAGGCGGAGTCTCCGAGGATCACCGAGACCTCGCGCCCGCCCTGCCTCAGGCGGTCGAGCACCGGGGAGAGCAGTCCCCGTGAACGGCCGCCGCGGGCGGCGGGGTTGACGAGGACTGCGATCTCTGCGGGCACAGACCGGAACTTATCCCCTATCTGCCGGGATCGGTGTCGGTCGTTCTCGAATCGATAGGAGCCGGGTCGCCGACGGGGGCCACGTCGCCCAGGGGCGAGAGGTCGTCGTCGAGCGAGGAGGCCTCGTCGTCGGACAGGTGGGAGAAGTCCTCACCCTTGGACTGCCTTCTCTCCCTGAGGTACATGAACCCCTCGGCCAGGGCGAACAGCACCACCATCGGCAGGGCGAGCGCGATCATCGTGAACGGGTCGCCACCGGGGGTGGCGACCGCGCCGAAGACGAACATGATGAAGATGACCATGCGGCGGTGCTTGGCCACCAGCGCGTGCGGCAGCACCCCGATGATGTTCAGGAACACCATGAGCAGCGGCAGCTCGAAGGAGATGCCGAACACGATGAGCATGATCAGCGCATAGCCGAGATACTCGTCGATCGTGATGCCGGTCAGCGTTCCCGGAGGGGCGAAGCCCAGCAGGATCGACAGGCCCGTGTCCATCACGAAGTAGGCCAGCGCCGCGCCCGCGAGGAACAGCGGCACGGCCAGCATGATGAACAGGATCGAGTAGCGCTTCTCGTTGCGGTACAGGCCCGGGGTGACGAAGCCCCAGATCTGCCACAGCCAGACCGGCGACGAGACCACGAGGCCGAACATCGCCGCGACCTTGAGGTTCACGAAGAAGGAGTCGAAGACGCCGAGGATCAGCATCGTGCACTGACCCGGCCGCAGCTCCTGCGCCTGGGGAAGCCCGCAGTAGGGGGCCGACACGAAAGACCAGATCGGGTCGAAGAAGATGAAACCGACGATGATGCCGGCGACCAGACCGAGCAGGGCGATGACCAGCCGGTTACGCAGCTCGCGCAGGTGCTCCATGAGCGGCATGCGGCCGTCGCCCGCCTCGGCGGGCGGTGGTGCCGCCCCGTTCCGGCCCGGTTTGGGCCACTTCAGCAGCGCCATTCGCGAATCCTGGGGTGACGAGTCGGATGATCAGGGTAGATCTTCAGGCTACCGCCGATCACTGCGACTTGGGCGCTCCGGCCTGGGCGCGCAGCCGGGCGGCCTGCTCCTCGAGGCGGCGGGCCTCCTCCTCGGCGCTCGGCGCCGGTGCCTGGGTCGCGGCCGGGATCGGCTGCGGAGCCGGGGCCGGGGGCTGGGGCTGCGCCTGGACGACCGTGGCGGTCGTGGTCTGCGGCTCGTCCTCGTCGCGGAGCTTGGCGGTCTCCGACTTGAAGATGCGCAGCGACCGGCCGAGCCCGCGGGCGGCTTCCGGCAGCTTCTTGGCGCCGAAGAGCAGCACCAGGATCAGGCCGATGATGATCAGCTCAGTGGGTCCGAGGTTGGGCATTACACATCCTTACGCCGGGCGACGTGCAGTCTCTTGGTCCCGATCGTACGCTCCCTTGGAGACAGACTCATCCCTTTGCCTCCGTACGATCGCCGTACGCTCGCCGAACAGAACGCGAACGGGTTCCAGCCTCCCCTGCGTGCGGTCTACCTCGCGGCCCAGCTCGGCGGCCGCGCGCAGCACGCGGACGGCGAGGAAGGCCAGGACGGCGAGCCCGGCGAGGGTCAGCGTGATCGCGGCGATGATCCAGCTCATGTCGGGAGACTCCAGCTCCGTGCGTCAGGAGACACGTCAGGAAACCGACTCGTAACGATTCAGCGCGGCGGTGGCCGCGGCCCGGACGCTCGCGTCCAGCGAGGCGGGCGAGACCACCCTGCCGGTGTCGCCGAGGCGCAGCGCCAGGCGTACCAGCCAGCCCTGGTCCCTGGCCCGCAGGGCCACCCGCACGCGGCCCTCGCCGAGCTCCTCGACCCGCTCGCACGGGTAGTACTCGGCGACCCAGCGGCCCGCGGCGGTCAGCTCCAGCTCCACCAGCTCGTCGGTCGGCGAGGGCCGGAACACCCCGGGCGTCACCTCGTCGGCCACGGCGTCCTCCGGCGGGTCGGCGGGCACGTCGAGCACGTCGACGGAGAGCATCCGGTCCAGCCGGAACAGCCGGACCGCCTCGGCCCGGTAGCACCAGCCCGACAGGTAGGGGCGGCCGTCCACGACGACCAGGCGCATCGGATCGACCTCGCGCGGGGTGATCTCGTCGCGTCCCGGCACGTAGTAGCGCAGCGACAGCCGCCTGCGGCTCCGCAGCGCCTCGTTGACGACGGGCAGCGCGTCGGGCGCGGCGTCGACCTCCACCGCGACCTGGCTGCTGACCGCCGCGGCGCCCTCGCCCGAGGCCTGCTCGAACTTGGCGATGACCCGGGCCAGCGCGTCGCGCTCCCCGAACTCCGGCATCTCGGCGAGCAGGCGCAGCGCGACCAGCAGGGCGCTGGCCTCGTCAACGCCCAGCCGCAGCGGGCGGGCGATGGTCTCGGCGTTGTCGATGACGATCTCCCCGCCGTCCCACGACACGTCGATCAGGTCGCCGGGGGTGTGGCCGGGCAGCCCGCACATCCACACCAGCTGCAGGTCGTCGATGAGCTGCTTCTCGCTCAGCCCGAAGATCTTCGCGACCTCGGGCACCTGGGCCCCGGGGTGCGACATCAGGTAGGGGACCAGTGCCAGCAGCCTGGGCAGGCGATCGGCCGTGCTCACGCGAGTGCTCCCTTCAGGCGGCAGATGACCGCGTCGCGGGCGTCCGGCGGGCCGACCACCTCGGCGTCCGCGGCGAAGCCCACGATCCACCCGGCCAGCCGGCCGGCGTCGGTGAAGTCGACGTCCAGCTCGTCCCAGCCGTCGCCGGCGGGCCGCACCGCCTTCGCCACCTGGCGCAGCCCCTGGCAGGTGTCCCGCCTGACCCGGATGAGGGCGGTACGCTCGCGGACGGCGGCGTCACTGAAGCCGACCATGGACTTGATGTCGACGCCCTCGGGCACCACCACGGCGCCGGGGCGGCCGACGGTGGTGACCGTGCCGCTGATCCGGCTGAGCCGGAAGACCCTCGGCGCGTCCCGGTCGCGGTCGTGGCCGACCATGTACCAGCGGCCCCGGCGGCTGACGACGCCCCACGGCTCCACCGTGCGGGTCAGCACGTTCTGGCTGGCCGCCGCCCGGTAGGCGAACCGGACCGCGCGCCGGTCGCGCACGGCCTCCCACAGGGCGGGGAAGGACGGGTCCTGGGTGTCGACGCGCAGCTCCAGCGCCCCGCCGAGCACCCCGTGGGCCTCGTCGGTCTGCACGCCCCCGGCGCGCAGCTTCAGCAGCGCCCCGCTGGCCGCCTCGGCCAGGCTGGCCCGCTGCCACACCTGGGCCGCCAGGCCCACCACGGCGGCCTCGTCGGGCTCCAGGGTGATCTCCGGCAGCTCGTACGCCGACCGGACGATCCGGTAGCCCGGATCCTCCTCCCACGGGTCCTTGTGGACCTCGATCGGGATGCCGATCTCCCGCAGCTCGTTCTTGTCCCGCTCGAACATCCGCTGGAAGGCCTCGTCGTTGTCGGCGTCGTAGCCCGGCACCGCCTGGCGGATGTGCTCGGCACTGAGCGGCCGCCGCGTGGCCAGCAGGCAGATCACGAGATTGAGCAGCCGCTCGGTCTTCCGGCGCGACATCCGGCCTCCTCCCTGTTCGAGTGACGCTACCCTTCCCCCGTGATCAGATGGCGCAGGGGCGAGGTCGTACGGGTCCGGCGCGAGTGGCCGGGGGCGGTGGAACTCGACGTGACCACCGAGGACGGTGAGGCGCGCGCGCTCGCCTACCCGGCCCTGGTGGGACGCCCGGAGCCCGGTGACGTGGTGCTGCTCAACACGACCGCGCTCGCGATGGGTCTCGGTACGGGAGGCTACGCCATGGTGGTGGCTGTTCCCGACCGTTTGCCACAAGATCCTCAAGGCCCCGGACACCTGGTGAAGGCACGCTACACCCCGTTGCAGGCCACCGTCCTCGGCGCGGACGAGCAGGATTCGCCCTTCCACGAGGTCCTGCGCGACGCCGACTCCGTGGACGGCATGCCGGTGATCGTCGCTGACCTGCACTCGGCCCTGCCCGCGATCCTCTGCGGCCTGTACGGCACCACCCCGCCCGGGTCCGGGAAATCCGCGGGCGGATCCGGCGGCCGGAACCCGTCCGAGGCCGGGGAGACCGCGGGCGGATCCGGCGGCCGGGAGCGCGGAAAGCCCGTCAGGGTCGCCTACGTGATGCTCGACGGGGGCGCGCTGCCCGCCTGGTTCTCCATGTCGTGCGCGCGGCTGCGGGAGACCGGCTGGCTGTGCGGGGTCGTCACGGCGGGCCAGGCCTTCGGCGGCGACGTGGAGGTGGTGACCCCGCACACCGGCCTGCTGGCGGCCAGGCACGTCCTGGAGGCCGACGTCGCGATCGTCACGCAGGGGCCGGGCAACCTGGGCAGCGGCACCCGCTGGGGTTTCTCCGGCGTCTCGGCCGGCGAGGCGGTCAACGCCGCCGCCGTCCTGGGAGGCCGCCCGGTCGCGGCGCTGCGGGTCAGCGAGGGCGATCTGCGCGAGCGCCACATCGGCGTGTCGCACCATTCGCTGACCGCCTACGGCCGGGTGGCGCTCGCCCCGGCCCAGATCGCCGTGCCCGTGCTGCCCGGCGACTTCGGCAGGCGGGTGGCCGAGCAGTCGCGCCCGCTCGCCGCGCGGCACGAGCTGGTCGAGGTGCCGGTGGACGGGCTGCACGAGGCGCTGCGGGGGTCTCCGGTGCGGCTGTCGACGATGGGCCGGGGGCTGGAGGAGGACCTGGCCTACTTCCTGGCCTCGGCCGCCGCCGGGCGCCACGCGGCCTCGCTGCTGTCGTAGAACTCCTTGAAGGTGAAGGCCTCCGGCGTGGGGCCCTCGGCCTTCAGCCTCTCCAGGCGTTCCATCCCCTCGGCGAGCGTCGGCTCGTGCCCCTCGGGGATCCACCACATCACCGAGTACGGCTCCGCGATGCGCAGGAACCACTCCCTGCGCCGCTGCAGGAACGCCAGGTGGCCGCTGCGGTAGACGTAGTTCCACAGCGCGTCGCGCGACCTCCACACGGAGAAGGTGATCATCAGGTGGTCGCCGTACTCGTGCTCGATCAGGTCTTCGGGTCCGTCACCCCCCTTGAGCCGCCACACGAAGCCGGGATCGGCCTCGGCCAGCCGGTTCATGGGGTCGAGGCCCGCGATGAAGGAGGCCAGTTCCGGGGAGTCCTTGGGCGCGCGCGGGTGGGCGACGTTCAGCTGGGCCAGATGCATGGACACAGCAGATCATCCCCGATCCTTCTATGTCAATCTTCATTGTTTTTAGAAAAGGTGACGCAGCACTCCCCGGGGCGCGGGTCCATGCTGGCCGCCGAGGCGTCCCGCCCGAGCGCGTCGAGCAGCCCGCGGCACAGCTCCAGGTTCATCGAGCAGACCAGCAGCGGATGCTCCTCGGCCGGCACGTGGAACGGGCAGTTGCGCAGCCGCATCCGGCCGTCCTCCTCGTACGGCTCGTATCCGCGCCGCCGCAGCACCCCGGCGAGATCCTCGCCCTCCCCTGCGGACCGGGCCCCCGCGCGCCGGGCGGCCTGCTCGGCCCGCTCGTCCCCGCCGAGCAGCTCGACCGCCTCGGCCAGCACCAGGGCGAGGGTGCGGTAGTCCCTGGCCGGCACGCTGACCTGCCACTCCCCCGGCGCCCTGCGGTAGACCTTCGCCGGCCTGCCGCTGCCGGGTCCCGTCCGCTCCGTCAGCCGCCGGAACCCCGCCTCGAGCAGGCCCGCCTCGACGAGCCGGTCGAGGTGGAAGGCGGCCAGGGTCCGCTGGACCCCCACCGCCTCGGCCGCCTCGTTGCGCCCCACGTCCTGGCCCCGGGAGGCCACATAGTCGTAGACGGCCCGGCGCACCGGGTCGTGAAGTACCGCCACCGTGTCAAGGTCGTCGCCGCTCACAGCCCGGATTGTAGGCCGCGGCCCCCGGAGGCCGGCCCTCGCCCGGCGGGCCGCCCGGCTCGTGCGCGGACCCGGGCGGCACGATCGCGCGGACCGGGCACCCGGCCGGGAAAGCACCGGGAAAGCACGGGGAAAGCACGGAGCCCGGCCGTGCGCGCACGGCCGGGCTCCGGATGGGGCGGGTCGCCCCGGCGACGGCCCGGTGGGCCTCGCCGGAGACGGAACGCCGGATCAGCGGGTTGGCGGGATCAGTAGGCGCCCAGCACGTCGACCAGGAAGACGAGGGTGTCGGTGCCCTTGATCTTCTCTCCGCTGCCCGCCTTGCCGTAACCGAGGTCCGGCGGGACGCTCAGCAGCACCCGGCTGCCGACCGGGACGCCGACCAGGCCCTGGTCCCAGCCCTTGATGACCTTGCCGGAGCCGATCGGGAACATGATCGGCTGGGCGCCGCGGGACCAGCTGCTGTCGAACTCGACGTCCGATCCCCAGATCTTCCCGGCGTACTGCACCAGGATCGACTGGCCGGTCTTGACCTCGGGGCCGGTGCCCTTGATCACGGTCTTGGCGACGAGCTCCTTGGGAGCCTTCTTCTTGGTCTTGGTGGTGAGCTTCGGCGCGGCGTCGCCACCGGGGTTCTCCACCTTGATCCCGTCGACGCCGGGGTCGGTCGCGGTGCCCTGGGCGGCCTTGGCCTGGGGGACGCCCACCACGTCGACCACGAAGACCTGCGACTGGCCCGGAGGGGCCTGCGCCTGCTGCTCGGCGGGCAGCGCGTCCTTGGCGACGACCGACATGAACCTGCCGCCGCCCTTGGTCTCGGCGAAGCCCTTGCGGAGGATCTCCGGGACCTGCTCGTTGAGCGTGATGACCTGCGGCCCGCCCTCGTCGTAGGTCGAACCGGCGATCTTGTTCTCCTTGCCGTCCCAGGTGAAGACGGTGAAGTTGGCGATCACGCTGGTGCCGAGCTTGGCGGCCTCGCCGGTGGTGCCGGGGGTGAGCACCTTGTAGGAGGAGGTCTCGACGACCTTGGTCGGGAAGGCGACGGTCGGCTTGGCTCCGGCCTGCCCGGTTACCTGCAGCTCGGTGACCCCGCTGCTGCTGGCGGGACTGGAGGCGCCGGTGGCCACGCCTCCGCCGGAGCCACATGCTGCGGCGAACATCAGGGGAACTGCGGCCAGTACGGCCATGCTGCGGCGGCGCATAGGTATCCCTCAAGCAGACGTCAGGTTCGCGCCACACTACCCGTCCCGGCGTACGGAGGAGGTAAGGCCGGGACGAGCTTGCCGAAGTATGACCGTCACATTCCGGCGATGAGCTTGTCCACCCTCTCGTCGACGCTGCGGAAGGGGTCCTTGCACAGCACGGTGCGCTGCGCCTGGTCGTTGAGCTTCAGGTGCACCCAGTCGACGGTGAAGTCGCGCCGCTTCTCCTGCGCCTTGCGGATGAACTCACCGCGCAGCCGGGCCCGGGTGGTCTGCGGCGGCACCGACTTGGCCTCGAAGATCTTCAGATCGGAGGCCACCCGCTCGACCGCGCCGCGCTTCTGCAGCAGGTAGAACAGGCCACGGCGGCGGTGCACGTCGTGGTAGGCGAGGTCGAGCTGGGCGACCCTGGGGCTCGACAGCGGCAGGTCGTACTTCTTGCGGTAGCGCTCGATCAGCTGGTATTTGGTCACCCAGTCGATCTCGCGGGCGACCTTGTCGAGGTTGCCCGTCTCGACCGCGTTGAGGGTGCGCTCCCACAGCTCCAGCACCCGGTGGCTGATCTCGTCGCCACCGCGGCGGTCGACGAAGTCGCGGGCCTTGGAGAGGTATTCCTCCTGGATCTCCAGCGAGGACGCCTCGCGGCCGTTGGCCAGCCGGACCCGCCGCCGCCCGGTCATGTCGTGGGAGACCTCGCGGATGGCCCTTATCGGGTTCTCCAGGGACAGGTCACGCATCACGGTGCCCGCCTCGATCATGCGGAGCACCAGGTCGGTCGCGCCGACCTTGAGCAGCATGGTCGTCTCGCTCATGTTGGAGTCGCCGACGATGACGTGCAGGCGGCGGAACCGCTCGGCGTCGGCGTGCGGCTCGTCGCGGGTGTTGATGATCGGGCGCGACCGGGTGGTGGCGCTGGAGACGCCCTCCCAGATGTGCTCGGCCCGCTGGGAGACGCAGTAGACCGCTCCCCGCGGGGTCTGCAGCACCTTGCCCGCCCCGCAGATGATCTGCCGGGTGACCAGGAACGGGATCAGCACGTCGGCCAGGCGGCCGAACTCGCCGTGCCGGCCGACCAGGTAGTTCTCGTGGCAGCCGTAGGAGTTGCCCGCGGAGTCGGTGTTGTTCTTGAACAGGTAGATGTCCCCGGCGATGCCCTCCTCGCGGAGACGCTTCTCGGCGTCGACGAGGAGGCCCTCCAGGATGCGCTCGCCCGCCTTGTCGTGGGTGACGAGCTCCACGACGTTGTCACACTCGGGGGTGGCGTACTCGGGGTGGCTGCCCACGTCGAGATACAGGCGTGCCCCGTTGCGCAGGAAGACGTTGCTCGATCGGCCCCAGGAGACGACACGGCGGAATAGATAACGCGCTACCTCGTCGGGTGACAGCCGCCGCTGCCCCCTGAACGTGCAGGTGACGCCGTACTCGTTCTCAAGCCCGAAGATGCGACGATCCATTGCCTCACACTATTCGCCGAACCCCTCTCGCGGGAGGGATCATGGGGTTTTCGGTCGTACGGCTTATGCCCCGGGCTGTGAGCGGCTAAGCGCGGACAGGGGCGGACACGGCCCGCGCCCGGCTCCCGCCGGGCGCGGGTGACGCGGAGGCGCCGGGATCGGCGGTCCCGGTCAGCCTCCGCCCTGCCAGAAGATCTCGACAACCTTGGTGATCCTGCCGTTCTCGGTGGTGATCAGGGCCGGCCGGTGGAGGCCCTCGACCCCGGTCAGGGAGGCGGCCTCCCTGACGTTGTCGATCAGCGTCTGGCGGGAGCAGCTCTCGGTGCCGAGGCCGGTGGCCTTGTCGTAGGTCTGCGACGCGCCGTCGCAGCCGCTGTCCGCGAGGAACCGCACGTCCTCGGCGATGGGCGCCAGGTAGCGGACCACGTCGCCTTCCTCGGGACCGTCGAAGTGGCCGTCCTCGCCGTCGCGCTGGACGAAGCGGATGGGCCGGTACTCGGCCACCCCGTTGTCGTCCACGTCGGTGAGCCAGCCCCGCAGGACGCCCTCGAAGGGCGGCGGCCGCCCCCTGCTCCAGTCGTGCTCGGGAGCGGCCTGGAACTCGGTACCGAAGAGCTCGGGGGTGGCCGCGGGCGTGGAGACCGGGGTGGGCTCCGCCGCGGGGTCCTGCGTGCCCGTCGAAGCGGACGCGGAGGGGACGGACGCGGAGGAGGCCGCGGCGGGGGACGGGGCGGGGGCGGTTTCGGCGGCGCAGCCGGGCGCCAGCGCCACCGCCGCGAGCAGGGCGAGCGCCGCACCGCGTCGTCGCGGGACGGCGGGAGCGGTCAAAACGGGAACGAGCCCGGCCCAGGCCCGGGATGTACTGTTCTTCACGCGGACTGTGACCACCGCGGGACGGGATCGGTTGTCCGAAGGCGATGTGATCCAGGACACAACGGAGCGCCGCCCCCCTGGCGGGGGCGGCGCTCGGTGTCACCGGTGGACGCGGTCAGCCGCTGGATCCGGTGTCGATGTCGCCGTCGGGCGCGGTCGGCGGGGCGCCGGGCGTCTCGGGCGCGGAGAGGGGGCTCTCGTCCCTGGCCGCCTGGGCGGCCGACTCTGCGGCGGGGGCTCCGTCGGCCAGCAGCCGCTCCAGCCTGGGGCCGTTGAGCCGCAGGAACTTGCGGTGCGGCCGGTTGCGGTCGAGCACCGCCACCTCCAGCTGGCCCGCCGGGAAGCGCTCGCCTCCCGGCTCGGTCAGCGCGAACAGCGCCGCCTCCAGCGCCTCGGCCAGCGACAGGCCGTCGCGGTAGCGCTCCTTGAGGCGGCCCGCGACCGTCTCGGCCTGGCCGCCCATGGCCACCAGGCCCGCCTCGTCGAAGACCGAGCCGTCGAAGGTCAGCCGGTAGATGTGGTCCTCGTCGGAGGAGTCGCCGACCTCGGCGACCACGATCTCCACCTCGAACGGCTTCAGCGACTCGGTGAAGATCTGGCCGAGGTTCTGCGCGTAGAGGTTGGCCAGACCACGGGCGGTGACGTCGTCGCGGGCGTAGGTGTAGCCGTTGATGTCGGCGTATCGGATGCCGCCGAGGCGCAGGGCCTCGAACTCGTTGTAGCGGCCGACCGCGGCGAACCCGATCTTGTCGTAGATCTCGCTGATCTTGTGCAGGGCACGGGACGGGTTGGGCGCGACGAACAGGATGCCGTCCTCGTACTGCAGGACGACGACGCTACGGCCCCGCGCGATCCCCTTGCGCGCGTAGTCCGCCTTGTCCCGCATCTGCTGCTCGGGCGAGACATATCCAAAAGGCATGGACACCTGGGGTGATCCTCTCGTGTTAGCGCAGCGGGGCGGCGGGGCCGTCGGGGCGTTCCGCCCGGGATTCGACCACGACCCGGACGAGCTCTCCGACCTCCTCGTCGGGAAGCCGGTGGTACCCGTCGGCGGTGATCACCGCGACGACGGGCCAGATCTTGCGGATCACGTCCGGGCCGCCGGTCGCCGAGTCGTCGTCGGCCGCGTCGTAGAGGGCCTGGATCAGCGTCAGCACGGTGTCCTCGGGTGAGGCGCCCTCGCGGTAGAGCTTCTTCAGAGAGCCCCGCGCGAAGATCGACCCGGATCCGATCGCGTGGTGGTGACGCTGCTCGTAGGGACCGCCGCCCACGTCGTAGCTGAAGATGCGGCCGCCGTCGACGTCGGGGTCGTAGGCGGCGAAGAGCGGGACGACCACGAGCCCCTGCATCGCCATCGGCAGGTTGCCGCGGATCATCGTGGCGAGCCGGTTGGCCTTGCCCGCCACCGAGAGCGTGCGGCCCTCGCGCTTCTCGTAGTGTTCGAGCTCCACCCGATAGAGGCGGGCCATCTCGATGCCGGTGCTCGCCGCCCCGGCGATGCCCATGCCCGAGTGGTCGTCGGTGCGGAACACCTTTTCCATGTCACGCTGGGAGATGATGTTGCCGGAGGTCGCCCGGCGGTCTCCCGCGATCACCACGCCACCGGCGCACATGGCCGCCACGATCGTGGTGGCATGCGGGATCTGATCGCCCACCGGGGTTGCCAGGGTCTCGTTACGGCCAGGCAGCAAGTCCGGCGAATGGGACCTGACGAACTCGGTGAACGAGGAGCTCCCGGTGTCGGTAAAGATGTGATTCACCATGCCGGCGGGCAGGTCCCTGTG
Organism: Streptosporangium sp. G12; assembly: GCF_052983175.1. Classification (NCBI taxonomy): domain Bacteria; kingdom Bacillati; phylum Actinomycetota; class Actinomycetes; order Streptosporangiales; family Streptosporangiaceae; genus Streptosporangium; species Streptosporangium sp. G12. The sequence continues at coordinate 21,227 of NZ_JBRIQO010000016.1, forward strand.
AGATCCCACGCGACTCCCTCCAAAGGTGCAGTCCTTTAAGGCCTGACCTTACTCATCTTGCCGTGCTGCTTGCACTTCCCTGGATCAGCTCAGCGCGAACCCCCCGCAGCAGGCTTTTGAATCTTTACGGGTGATCGGTCCCGGTCGCCGGAACCGTCGCGGATCCCGCCGGACGCGGCGAGGACGAGGGGCGGCGGAGGCGGAGGAGGCGGCGTCTCGCCCGGACCGCGGAGGAGGCGGGGACCGGTCCTGCCGGAGGACAGGGGCGGCTCCCGAGGGGAAGCGCGGGCGAGCGCCCGAGGGAGGCCTGAGCGGCCCGAGGGGGCGCAGGCGGAGTTCCTTCGCGGAAGACGCGTGACAGCGCCCGCGAAAGGCGCGAGGGCCTTCCTCGCGGAAGGAACGGGGGCGTCCCCACGAAAGGCGGCGGGGCGGCGCTCACGGAAGGCAGGACGGCACTCACGGAGGGCGGCGGGGCGGTGCTCGCGGAAGGACTTCGCGGGGTGCCGGTGCTCGCGGCCCTTCGCCGCGCGGGCTCTCGCCACGGAGGTGGCGGGGCCGGCGGGAAAGGGCCGGCCCGCCGGGCCGGGAACGATCGCGACCGGATTCGGCCCGCGCCTTCCCGCTTCGTACCCCGGACGGTTCTCGTTCCCTCCGGGAACCATTCCCGGAGGGGTCCCCCCTGTCGGCTCAACGTGTTCGCGGCGTTCGCGGGCGGAGCACCTGGAAAGGCGCTCCCGGCGGGGGACGGCCGCACGTCACCCGCCTGCCGGGCCCGGCGGGCGCCGGGCCGGGCCCGCGGTCAGGACGGGTCTGCCGGCTCCTCGCCGGATCCGCCCTCACCCCTGACCTGGGTTCGGCCGGACGGACCTACTGTCCGCCCTTCTGCACGTAACTCCTCACAAACTCCTCGGCGTTCTCCTCAAGGACCTCGTCGATCTCGTCGAGGATCGCGTCGACGTCATCGGAGAGCTTCTCGTGACGCTCCTGGACGTCGGAGGTTTCCGCCGCGGCGGTCTCCTCGACCTCCTTGTCGGTACGGCCGGTCTGCTTCTGGCCGCCGGTGTCCTTGCTTGCCATGTGTGGCACCTCCACCTGGGGGACGGATCTGATTCATATCTTCCCCGAACCGGGCGACATTGCGCGCGGATCGTCCCGCGATCTTTACGGGAGCCCGAACGGGCCGTGCCGAGGTCCTGCCCGCCAGGAAACCTTCCCCGAGGCATCGAGGCGAATCCGGGCGCCTTTCATCCGACAGCGGCTCCATCCGATGGATGCGCTCCCATCTCACCGTCGTCGACGGCGGCGATGACGGTGTCGATCAGACCGGGGAAGCGGGCGTCGAGGTCCTCGCGCCGCAGGGTGTGGGTGATGATGCGCCCTTCGCGCCGCGCCCACAGGATGCCGCCCTCCCTCAGCACCCGCCAGTGACGACTGGCCGTCGAGGCGTTGACGTCGGGCAGGGTGGTGGAGCAGGTCAGCTCCTCCCCGTCGGCGAGGCGCCCGACGATCCGCAGGCGCAGGGGGTGGGCGAGAGCCTCCAGGACGGCGTCCAGGCGCAGGTCTTCGCGGGCGGGGTGAACGAACGCCTTCATATCTCGATTGTACGCGTCTGCGCAAAGTGACGAAGCGTTGTGAGCAGCCTCACAACCGATCGGCTTGCCTTCTCCCCCGCCGGACTGTTTCATAGTTCACGTACTAGCAAACAGTTTGGAGAGGGAACGACATGAGCACCTACATGGTCATAACCGTCACGCCGGACGACGAGGAGAAGATGGCCCGATACGAGAGGGAGACCCTGTCCGTCGTGGCGCGCTTCGGCGGCCGGCCGATCAGGCGCGACACCGCCCCGATCGCCCTGGAGAGCGACCACGAGCCCGCGATCGCGGTCATCCTGGAGTTCCCCGACAAGCAGAGCGTGCTGGACTTCTACAACTCCGCCGAGTACAGGCCGCTCAAGGAGTTCCGGCACACCTTCGCCCGCGCCAGCGCCGTCCTCATCGACGCCGCCTGACCCCCCTCGGCGACCGGCCGAACCGGCCGGGCCCGCCGGACAGGGAGCCCTCCGGGACGTCGAAGCGAATGCGCCCGCCCTTGACTGGATAGCACTCCTATCCAATAATTGGCTAGCTTCACTATCCAACGAGAGGTCCCCCCATGTCGCCGTCGTCGCTGAACACAGCGGGAATACTCCTCATCACCGTGCCCGCCGTGGCCTTCGGCGGGGTCTCCCTGCTCTCGCAGATCATGCGCGGAGTCCCCGGGTACCTGGACAATCCGGTGCGGCGCGGCCTGTGGCGGGCCGGGCACGCGCACGCGGGCGTCCTCGTGCTCTTCGCGCTCGTCGCGCTGCTCTACATCGATCAGGCCGACCTGTCCGGCGGCCTGAAGGACCTGTCCCGGGTCCTGATCGTGGCGGCGCCCATCCTGATGCCGCTGGGCTTCTTCCTGTCCGTGGTGCGCCCCTCCGACACGAAGCCGAACAGGTTGATCTGGCTGGTCCCGGCGGGAGGGGTGTCACTGGGCGCCGGCACGCTGCTGCTCGGCATCGGCCTCGTGTGAGCCTCCGCATGACCTGTGCGGTCTCGCACGTGCCCCGCGAGCCCGTACGCCCCCGTGTGAGCATCGTCACCCGGGGATCCGGGCAGGTCCGACACTCCTGGAGAGATAAGGAACGTTCCAGGTAGGCCTTCGGGGCTGGAAACTGCGATCATTGGGTGGTGAGCACCATCATCGCGCGCAGGTACAAGCTCGTCTCACGCGTCGGCCAGGGGGCGACCGGCGTCGTCTGGCGCGCTTACGACCTGCTTCTGGAGCGAGAGGTGGCCCTCAAGGAGATACTCCTGCCACCGGGGGCCGCCGCGGCCGAGCAGCGGCGGCGGGTGGTCAGGGAGGCGCGCATGGCGGCGCGGCTGAGCCACCGGGGCATCGTGACGGTGCACAACCTCACCGAGGAGGCCGAGCGCCTCTGGATCGTCATGGAGTTCCTGGAGGCGCTGACGCTGCACGACACGCTCGTGCAGGCGGGCCCGCTCCCGGTGGACCTGGTGGCGGCGATGGGATGCCGCCTGCTGGAGGCGTTGCGGCACGCGCACGACGGCGGGGTGATCCACCGCGACATCAAGCCCGCCAACATCATGTTGACCGGCGACCGGGTGGTGCTGGCCGACTTCGGCTTCGCCGCGCCGGAGGGCGCGGCGACGACCTCGACGCGGGGCACTCCGGCGTTCATCGCGCCGGAGGCGCTGCAGGGCAGGGGCGGCACCCGCGAGGCGGACATGTGGTCGTTCGGCGCGACGCTGTACATGGCGGTGGAGGGCAGGACCCCGTTCCGTACGGTGAACTCGATGGCGGCGCTGGTGGAGGCGCTGCGCGAGCCGCCACGCGCGCCGAAGCGGGCGGGCGCCCTGGAGCCGGTGCTGCGGGGGTTGCTGCGCAAGGATCCGCGGGCGCGGCTGAGTGCCGAGCGGACGTCGAAGATGCTGGAGGACGTGCGCTGCTTCAGCGCGGCCTGAGAACGTTCACGAGCGTTTCCGAAACGCCTTCGCCGACCTCCGGGCCATTTTTCTGATCCCCCGATCAGGATTTACGGACATGGAACAAAAGTCCGTCATACCCATGCGTCTGAATCGTTACCGAGAATCACCGTAGGTAATCACATAGTGCACTGTTCCAGGTGAAAATATGAATCAGCTGAGGGCCCCGGCTTCTATGTGCAGCAGGTGATTCATGGGAACAGATGCAGGAAAGGCACGCTTACTAGGTGATCGTTATCACTTGGCCTCGCCGATCGGGCAGGACGGCCTGGGCACGGTGTGGCGGGCCCACGATTCCCTGCTCGGGCGGAACGTGGCGATCAAGGAGATCCAGCCCCGGTTCGGCGAGGACGGGGCGGACATGCGCGAGGCGCGACGACGGGCGCTGCGCGAGGCGCGCTCGGCCGGGAGGCTGAACCACCCGGCGGTGATCTCCGTGCACGACCTGATCGAGGAGGACGGGCGGCTCTGGATCGTCATGGAGCTGCTGGAGGCCCTCACGCTCAAGGAGACCGTACGGCACCTGGGCCACCTGCCGATCCACTGGGTGGCGTGGATCGGCTTCCAGCTGCTGGGCGGGCTGCGCCACGCGCACGGGGCGGGCGTCCTGCACCGGGACATCAACCCGCGCAACATCCTGCTGACCGGTGATCGGGTGGTGCTGGCCGACTTCGGCATCGCGGCGCTGCACGGCGACCCGGACACTTCCACGACCGTGCCGCTCGTCCACGTTCCCACCTTCGTCGCGCCGGAGCGGCTGCGGGGCGGGCCACCGACCCCTGCGGGCGATCTGTGGTCGTTCGGGGCGAGCCTGTACTTCGCGGTGGAGGGCCGGCCGCCGCGTCCCCTGTCCCGTACGCCGGCGCCGCGCGAACCGGGGGGCGCCGGGCACCAGGGGCCGGTGGCGCGGGCGGGGGTGCTGTGGCCCGTCCTGGAGGGGCTGCTCCGGCGCGACCCGGCGGCCCGCATCAGCATGGGGCAGGCGGGTCGCATGCTGTCGGCGATCCTCCATACGGAGGGGGTGGCCCTGGCCCCGCCACGGCTGCCCGCGGCCCGGCTGCCGCCGGACGCCTTCCCCTAAGACCTGGCCCTCTAAGACCTGGCGGGACCGCGCGCGGCCTTTAGACGGGCATTCGGGACGGGAACGGCCGTCTTCCTCCTTTCTCCCGCCACGTGGGCCCGCCTCCCGCACGAGCGGGATGTCCCGCGACGGCCAGGCCGGACGCGTTTTCCGGCCGGGCAGAATTGATCAGAACGGAGTTCGAAAAACCGCGAAAAGGCCAGGCGCCGACATCCCCGGCTTTCAACACATCCCAAATCCTCGCCAATCATCACAAATTAGCCCGAACCAGCCTCGGGCCGTTTCCGGCTACTTCGGACCGGCTCGGGCCGGGCCGGTTCTGGCGGTCGGGGCCGGGAGAGCTCAGACGACCGGGACGCGGCGGCTGGCCTCGACGAACCTGGAGGCCAGCCGGGGACTGCCGGCCCAGTGCAGGTGCAGGTAGGAGGCGGTGATCCGGCCGTCGGTGAACCCGTCGGCGCCGCCACGCCAGCGGAACAGCGGCCGGTCGGGGGCGGGCTCGACCGCGGTGCGGTGGAACTCGTGACCTCGGTAGCGCTCCCCGTCCCTGGTGAGCGGCGAGTCGCGGACGGCCACCGCGTCCCGGTAGCCGAGGGTGAGGGTGCCGGTCATCCTGGCCTCGACGTCGAGGACCCCGCACATCGGCCTGCCGTCCAGCCTCCTGGCGAGATACAGCAGGCCCGCGCACTCGGCCGAGATCGGCCCGTCGAACGCGGCGACCCGCTCGCGCAGCGGCTCGTTGGCCGACAGCTCGGCCGCGTAGACCTCGGGGAAGCCGCCTCCGATGACGATCCCGCGAGCCCCCTCGGGGAGGGTCTCGTCGACGAGCGGGTCGAAGGGGACGATCTCGGCGCCCGCCGCCGCCAGCAGCTCCGCCTGCTCGGTGTAGCCGAAGGTGAAGGCCTGCCCCCCGGCGACCGCGATCCTCGTCACGGGAGCGGCGGGCGGCCCCGGGCTCCACGGGACGGCGGTCAGCGGCGGCGCGGTACGGGCCAGGCGCAGGAGTTCCTCCAGGTCGCAGGAGGCGGCGACCAGATCCGCGACGGCGTCCATCGCCCTGACGGCCTGGGTGCGGCGCTCGGCCGCGGGCACCAGGCCCAGGTGCCTGGAGGGGGTGGCGACGGCGTCGCTGCGGCGGATCGCGCCGAGCACCGGGACACCGCTCTCGGCGAGCGCCTCGCGGCAGACGGCCTCGTGCCGCTCGGAGCCGATCCGGTTGAGGATCACCCCGCCGAGCCTGATCCGGGTGTCGTAGGAGGCGAACCCGTGCACCAGCGCCGCCACGGAGCGGCTCTGCCTGGCTGCGTCCACGACCAGGACCACCGGGGCGCCGAGCAGCCTGGCGACGTGCGCGGTGGAGGCGAACTCGGTGGAGCCCGCGCCGTCGTACAGGCCCATCACCCCCTCCACGACCGCGATGTCCGCCCCGGCCGCGCCGTGCAGGAACAGCGGGGCGACGAGTTCCTCCCCCACCAGCCAGGGGTCGAGGTTGCGCCCGGGGCGGCCGGTGGCCATGGCGTGGTAACTGGGGTCGATGTAGTCGGGCCCGACCTTGTGCGGGGAGACCGCCATGCCCCGGCGGGCGAGGGCGGCCATCAGACCGGTCGCCACGGTCGTCTTGCCCGCTCCGGAGGCGGGAGCCGCGATGACCAGCCGGGCTACCATTCGATGCCCTTCTGGCCCTTCTGCCCGGCGTCCATGGGGTGCTTGATCTTGCCCATCTCGGTGACGAGATCGGCGGTGTCGAGCAGCCGGGGATCGGCGTCACGGCCGGTGACGACGACGTGCTGGCCTCCGGGGCGACCGCGCAGGGTGTCGACCACCTCGTCGACGTCGATCCAGCCCCACTTCATCGGGTACGTGAACTCGTCGAGCACGTACAGCCGGAACGTCTCGGCGGCGAGGTCGCGCTTGATCTGCTCCCAGCCCTCGCGGGCGTCGGCGGCGTGGTCCTCCTCGCTGCCGGGGCGCTGGATCCAGGACCAGCCCTCGCCCATCTTGTGCCAGGAGACCGGCCCGCCCTCACCGGAGTCGCCGAGCACCCGCAGCGCCCGCTCCTCGCCGATGCGCCACTTGGCGGACTTCACGAACTGGAAGACCCCGATCGGCCAGCCCTGGTTCCAGGCGCGCAGGGCCAGGCCGAAGGCGGCGGTGGACTTGCCCTTGCCCGGTCCCGTGTGGACGATCAGCAGCGGCCGGGTGCGGCGCTGCCTGGTGGTCAGGCCGTCCTCGGGCACGCTGACGGGTTTGCCCTGCGGCATCGTCGCCCTCCTTTTCACTGTCATGCGGCTCACTGTCATGCGGCGCGGCGTCCTCGCCGGCCGTTCACCCTCACGCGGCGCGGTGCCCTCACCGTCCTCGCCGGCTCCTCGCGGTCACGCGGCGCCGCGCCGCTCGCGGACCATCCCTGCCAGGTCGGTGAGGTCGTCGAGGCGTACGGTCTCCGCGCCCATCCGCGCCGCCAGCGAGGCGGCGAGGCCGAGGCGCACGTGGCCGCTTTCGCAGTCGACCACCACCCCCGCCACCCCGGCCAGCAGTCCCGCCGCGCGGTGGGACTCCTCGACGGTGCCCGAGGTGGCCCGCCCGTCGGTGACCAGGACCACCAGCGGGCGCCTGGACGGGTCGCGCAGACGCTCGACCCGCAGCACCTCGGCGGCCCGCAGCAGACCGGCGGCCAGCGGGGTCCGCCCCCCGGTGGGGAGCTCGCGCAGCCGGGCCGCGCCGGCCTCGACGGAGGAGGTCGGCGGCAGGACCAGGTCGGCGCGGGCGCCGCGGAAGGTGACGAGCCCCACCTTGTCGCGGCGCTGGTAGGCGTCGAGGAGCAGGCCGAGCACCGCTGTCTTGACCGCCCGCATGCGCTGCCTGGCGGCCATGGAACCGCTCGCGTCCACCACGAACAGCACCAGGTTGCCCTCACGGCCCTCGCGGACCGCCTCCCTGAGGTCGCCGCGCCGCAGCAGCAGGCCCGGCCCGCTCCTGCCCCGCGCGACCTGGTGCGGGGCGGCGGCGCCGACGGTGGCCCGCAGGTGGAGGGAGCCGGTGTGGCCCTCGGGGACCCGGGCCCCCGTGGTACGGCCCAGGGGTGTCCTGGCGCGCGACCGGCGCCCCGGGGCTCCGGAGCCGACCCCGGGGACGGTGAACAACCTGGTCCTGCCCCCGGGCTCGGCGTCGAAGGTCCGCTCGCGGGCCGGTGCTCCCCCGGCGGTCTCCGGCGGTTCACCGGGATCCGCGGCGGGGGCGGGCTCCCGCGTCCCGGGGCCGGGACCGCCCGGGACGTCCGGGACCGCGGGCCGGGAGGCCTCCCTGTCGTCGCGGCCGCCGGGAACGCCCGGGTCACCCGAGTCGCCCACCTCGTCCGGGGTGGCGTCCCCGGCCTCGGGGCCGCCGTCGGGCGCGGGCCCGTCCGGATCGGTGCCCCCGGGGCCGCCGGAGTCGTCCGGGCCCTCGGGGTCGCCGGGGTCGCCGGGGTCGTCGGGGATCTGGTCCAGGAGATCCTGGAGCCTGGACTCGTCCAGGCCCGGCGCGTCGAAGGGGTCGCGGCGGCGGCGGTGCGGGAGCGCGAGCCTGGCCGCCTCCCGTACGTCGTCGGCGGTGACGGAGGTGCGGCCCTGCCAGGCGGCGTGCGCGATCGCCGCACCGGCGGTGACCAGGTCGGCCCGGAGCCCGTCCACCTCGAACCCCGCGCAGACGGTGGCGATCCTGAGCAGTGCCGCGTCCGACAGGACGACCTGGGGAACCCTGGCACGAGCCTCGGCGATGCGCGCGGCCAGTGCCCGCTCCTCGCCCGCCCAGGCGGCGGCGAAGGCGTCGGGATCGGCCTCGAAGGCCAGGCGGCGCCGGACCACGTCCACCCGCTGGGACGGTTCCCGCGAGGCCCGGACCTCCACGGTCAGCCCGAAGCGGTCGAGCAGCTGCGGGCGCAGTTCCCCCTCCTCGGGGTTCATCGTCCCGACCAGCAGGAACCGGGCGGCGTGCCGTACCGACACCCCCTCGCGCTCGACGTAGCAGGTGCCGAGGGCGGCGGCGTCGAGCAGCAGGTCCACCAGGTGGTCGTGCAGGAGGTTGACCTCGTCGACGTACAGGACGCCCCGGTGGGCGCTCGCCAGGAGGCCGGGTTCGAAGGTTTTCACGCCCTCGGTGAGGGCTCGCTCGATGTCGAGGGAGCCGACGAGGCGGTCCTCGGAGGCGCCGACGGGCAGTTCGACGAGGCGGGCGGGCCGCGCTCCACCGGGCCGCACGGTGCCGGACCGGGTTCCGCCGGGCTGAACGGTGGCGGGCGGGGTGGGCCGGTCGCCCGGTTCGGTACGGCCATCGTGCGGCCCGTCCGGGCAGCCGGGGTCGGGGGCGGCGGGGTCGCAGGAGAAGCGGCAGCCGGTCACCACCTCGACGGGCGGCAGGAGCGCGGCCAGCGCCCGCACGACCGTGGACTTGGCGGTGCCCTTCTCCCCCCTGACCAGCACTCCCCCGACGCGGGGGGAGACCGCGTTGAGGATCAGCGCGAGTTTCAGGTCCTCCAGCCCCACGATCGCGGTGAAGGGATAGCGGGAGTCACGCACCTTCGGGTTCTCCTGTCCGTCTCGTCGAATCAAAGGGTCGCCGGGCGCTCTGACCGTCATGGGAGGTAGCTGAGCCGCCAGCGCCCGCCGCGCCCGGTGAGCGTCACGCGGGCCAGCGGCGCGACGTCGACGCGCCAGAAGGCCTGGGCGGGGGCGCCGAGGGCGTGGACGACCGCGGCGCGGATGACCGCCGGGTGGGTGACCGCGACGGCCCTGCCGGGGGCGCGGACGGCGAGCCAGCCGGACACCCTGGCCAGGAGCGCGGTGACCGGCTCCCCGCCGTGCGGCGCCGCGCCGGGGTCGCCGAGCCAGGAGGCGAGCGCCTCGGGTTCCGCGGCCTCGACCTCGCCGAGCGTCATCCCGCTCCAGCGGCCGTAGTCGCAGTCGGCCAGCAGCGGGTCGTGCTCGGCCCGCAGGCCGAGCGCCGCCGCCGTCTGGACGCAGCGCAGTTCGGCGGGGCAGGCCGCGGGACCCGGGCCGAGGTCCCGCGCCATCCCCTCGGCCCGGCGCAGGCCGCGTTCGTCGAGTGGTTCGTCACCCGGGAACGCGGCCCGTACCGTCGCCGAGGTGGAGGCGTGGCAGACCAGGAGCAGGCGGGTGACCCCCGAGGGGGTCGTCACACCGGGCCGCGCCTGCGGGCGGCGAAGGCGAACAGCGCGCCGACGCCGGCCCAGAAGACCACCTGGGTCCCCATGGAGGCGACCCGGAAGTCCCACAGGAGGTCGGCGGGGAAGCCCCGGGGCACCTCCGAGATCTTCGGCATGAGGATCCAGGCCGCGACGACGGGGACCAGGAAGGTGGCACCCGCCGACAGCCAGCGCACCCACGGTTCGCTCCGCGAGGCGTAGCGGTGGGCGGCGGTGCCGGCGGCGACCGCGAGGATCCCGATGACCACCGCGACCAGGTAGAGCACGGTGCGCCGGCCGATGGTCTCCGGGTCACCGACGGCCGGCGGGTTGGCGGGATATTTCATGAACGGGATGAGGACGATGGCGATGAACGCCGCGGCTGCGAGGGTGACCGCGAGCACCGGCTCCGATCGGGGTCCCGCCCGGCCGCGTACGGCCGCGTAGACGAGGGAGAACAGGCCCCCGACCGCCAGGCCGTACAGGCCGAGGGCGAGGAAGAGCCCGAAGCGCTGCCCGCCCCTGCTGACCAGGGCCTCCTCGTCGTGGGAGTGGGCCGCTGCCCCGGTGTCGTCGTGTGATCCGGCCGGGGAGGCGGCCGCGGCCGCCTCCTCCAGCGCGATGGCCTGGTCGATGCGCGGTTCGCCGACGGTGTAGGCGAAGACGGCCGCGAGCAGCCCTGCGAGCAGTCCGACGACGAGGCCCCGGACGATGAGTTTGGTGATCACCTGTGGCTCAGTGGCACGGCACGCCGAGCAGGTGACGCCCGTCGTGCATGAGTTCGTGCAGGTAGTTCCCCGCCTGTGAGATCGCTCCCTGGTCGAAGGTGACCAGGTAGGCGAGGAGCAGCAGCACCGGTACGGCGAGCAGCCAGCGGGTGAGCGAGGGCCATGGGATGGGCTGGGTGTGCGGTGCCGAGATCTGGCTCACGGCCACCTCCTCCGGGATTGACGCGTCCCTTTTCGTAGGTCGGTGGCGGCCGAGTGTGACCTGGCTTCCGGCTTCTGAGAGCCGGTTACAGTGGCGCGACCGCACCGGAGTTTCACCGGATTTCCCTCGCACCGCCACAAAACACCCGGAACGTATCCCGGTTCTCCGTCCCCCGTCAATCCGGGTGTCCGGTTTGACGGGCTCGGGCCGTCACGGGGTCCGGGCATGACGAGGGGGGAGGTGGCCAGGCCTGGCCACCTCCCCCCTCGCGGGAGTCACTGCTCGCCGGTCAGCGCCGTCACCAGCTCCGCGGCGGTACGGCAGCGGTCGAACAGCTCGCCCACGTGGGCCTTGGTGCCGCGCAGCGGCTCAAGGGTGGGGACGCGCTGCAGCGACTCACGGCCGGGGATGTCGAAGATGACCGAGTCCCAGGAGGCCGCGGCCACCGACTCGCTGTACTGGCTCAGGCAGCGGCCGCGGAAGTAGGCCCGGGTGTCGTTGGGCGGCACCTCGATGGCCCGCTGGACCTCTTCCTCGGTGACCAGGCGCTGCATGCGGCCCCGGGCGACCAGCCGGTTGTAGAGCCCCCGGTCGGGGCGGATGTCGGAGTACTGGAGGTCGACGAGCTGTAGGCGCGGGTGCGACCAGGGAAGGCCGTCACGGGTGCGGTAGCCCTCCAGGAGCTCCAGCTTGGCCACCCAGTCGAGCTCCCTGGACAGCTGCATCGGGTCCTCGGCCAGGCGGGTGAGGACCGACTCCCAGCGCTCCAGGATGTCCTTGGTGGGCTCGTCCAGGCCGTTGGCGCTGCGCTCCTCGGCGTACTTGCGGGCGAGCTCCAGGTATTCCATCTGCAACTGCACCGCGGTCAGCTTGCGGCCGTCGCGCATGGAGATCTCGTACTTGAGCGTGGGGTCGTGCGAGACCGCGCGCAGGGCCTGGACGGGGTTGTCCACGGCCAGGTCGCGGGTGAAGTAGTTGTCCTCGATCATGGCCAGGACGAGCGCGGTCGACCCCAGCTTCAGGTAGGTCGAGATCTCCGACATGTTGGCGTCGCCGATGATGACGTGCAGGCGGCGGTATTTCTCCGGGTCGGCGTGGGGCTCGTCCCGGGTGTTGATGATCGGCCTCTTGAGCGTCGTCTCCAGGCCCACCTCGACCTCGAAGAAGTCGGCCCGCTGGCTGATCTGGAAGCCCTCGCCCCGGGAGTCCTGGCCGATGCCGACCTTGCCCGCGCCGGTGACGACCTGCCGGGAGACGAAGAACGGCGTCAGGTGCCTGACGATGTCGGCGAACGAGGTGGCCCGGCGCATGAGGTAGTTCTCATGGCAGCCGTAGGAGGCGCCCTTGTTGTCGGTGTTGTTCTTGTAGAGCTGGATCGGGGCGTTGGCCGGCATCGCCGAGGCGCGGACCGCCGCGTCGTGCATCACCCGCTCGCCCGCCTTGTCCCAGATCACCGCCGCCCTGGGATTGGTGCACTCGGGCGTGGAGTATTCGGGGTGGGCGTGGTCGACGTACAGCCGGGCCCCGTTGGTGAGGATCACGTTCGCCAGGCCGAGGTCCTCGTCGGTCAGCTGGCTCTGGTCGGCCACCTCCCGCGCGAGGTCGAACCCCCGTGCGTCCCGCAGCGGGTTCTCCTCCTCGAAGTCCCATCGCGCGCGCCGAGCCCTCGCGGCCGAGGCCGCCAGATAGGCGTTCACGACCTGAGAGGAGGTCACCATCGCGTTGGCCCCCGGCTGTCCGGGCACGGAGATGCCGTACTCGGTCTCGATGCCCATCACCCGCCGTACCGTCATGCGCACCCTCTGTTCGTCAGGGACTGATTCTCTCCGTGGTATCTATTCCCGACCCTAGACCCTTCACTATGCCCGGTGGTCGGACAGTTATGGCACCGAAGCCTTTTCGCCCGTTGCGAGGGGGATCGAGGAGAGCGCGGGGAGCTGTGACGGGGACGGGGATGCGGCCCTTCTCCGCCTCCTGGACTTGACGAACTCCTGAAGCGGGCGCTCGGCCAACCGGTACACCAGGTAGGAGAACGCCATCGCGGCCAGCACGGTGACCAGCGCGGTCAGCGGGGGCGGCAGCACGTCCCGCAGGGCGGGGACGATCAGGACCGCGGCCGGGGTGTGGAACAGGTAGAGCGGGTAGGTGAGCGCGCCCAGGACGACCAGGCCGCGCCAGCGCAGCCACCCCAGCCAGCCGAGCGCCACCATCGCCATGAGCACGTAGAAGCCGATCACGGTGGCGACCACGGCCCACTCGGGCACGGGCATCGCGGCGTAGCCGACGTTCTCGATCCGCCCGGCCACCCGGTCGATCGCCGCGTTCACCGCCAGGCCGCCGCTGATCCCGGCGAGGCACCACAGGACGAGCCTGGGGCCGAACTTCGTCATCAGGAAGAACGCCATGCCGCCGACGAAGTACGCCGCGTACTTGGGCATGACCACCAGGTCCACCCAGGCCTCCTCGCTCCCGGCGAAGAACCCGGCCGCCAGCAGCCAGACGCCCATGAAGGCCAGGCAGCGGTTGAGCGTCACCCCGGCGATCACCAGGATCGAGATCAGCACGTAGAAGCGGAGCTCCACCCACAACGACCAGTAGACGCCGTTGGCGTCGTAGACGCCGAGGGCCCGCTGGAGCATCGTGAGGTTGATCCCGTACTCGCCGAGGCTGAGCTTGGGGTCCAGGGCCGTGGCGGCGGTCAGCCCGTAGACCGCGGCGGTGACGGCCACGCTGACCCAGTAGGCGGGAAAGAGCCGCACCAGCCGGGAGAGGGCGAACGCCCCCAGGCCCCGCCCCCAGATGCTCATCAGGATCACGAAGCCGCTGATCATGAAGAACAGCTCGACGCCGAGGATGCCGAGCCCGGAGATGGTGGAGATCGCCGGGAACAGCTCGGCCGGGCGGTCGCCCCACACCGAGGCGAAGGCGATGAAGTAGTGGAAGGCGAGCACCGCCATGGCGGCGAGGAAGCGCAGGAGGTCGAGCTCGGCGAGGCGGCCGCCTCCCCGAGGCGCCTCGCGGGGGCCCGCGCCGTTCACCGGGCGGCCGGGCCGGAATGTTCACGCACGCCACTTGGACGGCGTCTCGATCATTCGGGTTCCCCGTGACGGCCGTCTATTTCCGTTCCCTTCAGGGACGGGTGTGAAAGGAGATACGGACTCGCAAGGACGAAAATGGATAAAACCGGACAAAGTTTATCAACTGCCGAACGCCCGCGCCATCGACGAGGGTTTTCGGGAAGACGCCGGCGGCGCGGCCCCCGGGAGGGGGCCGCGCCGCCGGTCACACGTGGTTACAGGTACTGACCGGTGTTGGCCACCGTGTCGATGGAGCGCCCGGCCTCGGTGCCCTGCTTGCCCGTCACGAGGGTGCGGATGTAGACGATCCGCTCGCCCTTCTTGCCGGAGATGCGGGCCCAGTCGTCGGGGTTGGTGGTGTTGGGCAGGTCCTCGTTCTCGGAGAACTCGTCCACGCAGGCCGCCAGAAGGTGCTGGATCCGCAGGCCCTTCTGCCCGGTCTCCAGGAACTGCTTGATCGCCATCTTCTTGCCGCGGTCGACGATGTTCTGGATCATCGCGCCGGAGTTGAAGTCCTTGAAGTACAGGACCTCCTTGTCGCCGTTGGCGTAGGTCACCTCGAGGAAGCGGTTCTCCTCGCTCTCGGTGTACATCCGCTCGACGACCCGCTGGATCATGCCGGAGATGGTCTCCTGGCGGTTGGCGCCGTGCTCGGAGAGGTCCTCGTCGTGCAGCGGGAGCTCGGGGATGAGGTACTTGGAGAAGATGTCCTTGGCCGCCTCGGCGTCCGGCCGCTCGATCTTGATCTTGACGTCCAGGCGGCCGGGCCGCAGGATCGCCGGGTCGATCATGTCCTCGCGGTTGGAGGCGCCGATCACGATGACGTTCTCCAGGCCCTCGACGCCGTCGATCTCCGACAGGAGCTGGGGAACGATGGTGTTCTCGACGTCGGAGGAGACGCCCGAGCCTCGGGTCCGGAAGATCGAGTCCATCTCGTCGAAGAACACGATCACCGGGGTGCCCTCGGAGGCCTTCTCACGAGCCCGCTGGAAGACCAGGCGGATGTGCCGCTCGGTCTCGCCGACGTACTTGTTGAGAAGCTCGGGACCCTTGATGTTGAGGAAGAAGCTCTTGCCGGACTGGCCGGTCTTCTCCGCGACCTGCTTGGCCAGGGAGTTGGCGACGGCCTTGGCGATGAGCGTCTTGCCGCAGCCGGGCGGCCCGTAGAGCAGGACGCCCTTGGGCGGGCGGAGCTTGTGCTCGCGGAAGAGGTCGGCGTGCAGGTACGGGAGCTCGATGGCGTCCCGGATCTGCTCGATCTGCCGCATGAGCCCGCCGATCTCCTCGTAGGAGATGTCGGGCACCTCCTCCAGGACGAGCTCCTCGACCTCGGACTTGGGGATGCGCTCGTAGACGTAGCCCGAGCGGGGTTCGAGCAGCAGGGAGTCGCCCGCCCGGATCGGCTGGTCCATCAGCGACTCGGCGAGTTTCACCACCCGCTCCTCGTCCGCGTGCGAGATCACCAGCGCGCGCTGACCGTCCTCGAGGAGCTCCTTGAGCATCACGATCTCGCCCAGGTCCTCGAAGCCGAGGGCCTCGACCACGTTGAGCGCCTCGTTGAGCATGACCTCCTGGCCACGCTTCAACGACTCGACGTCCACCGCGGGACTCACGTTCACCCTGAGTTTGCGGCCGCCGGTGAAGACCTCCACCGTGCCGTCTTCCCTGGTTTCGAGGAACACACCGAACCCGGACGGCGGTTGCGCCAGCCGGTCTACCTCCTCCTTCAAGGCGACGATCTGGTCCCTGGCCTCCTTGAGGGTGGCCACCAGACGCTCGTTCTGGCCGGTTACGGCCGCGAGGTTCGCCTGCACGTCATGGAGACGCTCTTCGAGAATCCTGGCCTGCCGGGGAGACTCCGTCAGCTTCCGACGCAACGCGGTGATCTCCTCCTGCAGGAAGGAGACCTGTGTTGTGAGGTCGGCGACCTCCCGTTCGCGCTGCGCGGCACGAGCCTCAGCGTCGTCGCGAGCTGCCACGGCGTCACCTCCTTCCCAGTCGAGACCGACTACTCAAAACCCTACCCATCTAAGGGCTGTCCCTTACCTGGCTGAGCAGTGTTCATATGACTACATTAAGTGCGTGATGATTAATCCTTTTTGGCGCTTTTAGTCCTAGAAGTATAAGAACACGAAGGTCTGCTTCCGTGTCACGCTCTCACGGACCGTCGTGGCCGAATCGTCATCATGTGGCGGAAGACGTGGAAGTCGCGGACTCCTCGCCATTGGCCCCCTTCGCCGGACGTCTACGTCGAGGTGGTGGCGTCACCCCGTCAGCCATGCGACGGGCCGTGACCAGGAACCCGGTGTGGCCGACCATCCTGTGGTCGGGCCGTACGGCGAGTCCCTCGACATGCCAGTCACGAACCAGGGTCTCCCACGCATGGGGCTCGGTGAAACTCCCGTGCTCCCGCAGAGTTTCGACCGTACGCGAGAGCTGGGTTGTGGTCGCCACATAACAGCAGATCACACCGCCGGGGGTGAGAGCGCGGGCCGCGGCGTCCACACATTCCCAGGGGGCGAGCATGTCCAGGATGATCCGGTCGACGTCGCTCTCGTCGAGATCGTCGACGAAGTCGCCGACCACCAGGCGCCACTGCTTCATCGGGCCGCCGTAGAACTTCTCCACGTTCTTGGTGGCGATCTCGGCGAAGTCCTGGCGCCGCTCGTACGAGGTGAGGGTGCCCTCGGAGCCGATGGCGCGCAGCA
Source organism: Streptosporangium sp. G12 (assembly GCF_052983175.1). Taxonomy (NCBI): domain Bacteria; kingdom Bacillati; phylum Actinomycetota; class Actinomycetes; order Streptosporangiales; family Streptosporangiaceae; genus Streptosporangium; species Streptosporangium sp. G12. The sequence goes on from NZ_JBRIQO010000016.1 coordinate 37,738, forward strand.
GGAAGCAGGTGAGCGCGCCGGAGCCGACGCCCGCCTCCACCACCCGGGCGCCGGGGAAGATGTCGGCCATGGCCACGATCTGGGCCGAGTCCTTGGGATAGATCACCGCCGCGCCGCGCGGCATGGACAGCGTGTAGTCCTGGAGGAGGTGCCTGAACGCCAGATACTGGGTGCCGCCGGACGAGCGCACCACCGAGCCCTCGGGCTGGCCGATCAGCTCACTGTGCGGGATTCCGCCCTTGTGCGTGTGGAACACGCCGTCTTCCTTCAGCGTCACCGTGTGGCGCTTGTTCTTGGGGTCGGTGAGCTGCACCTGATCCCCGGCCTGAAACGGCCCATGCCTGCGAAAACCCATGACCGCAAGGTTATCGGCGCGCGGCGGTGCCCTCGGACGGCCGGGGACGCTCCTGACCCGGTCGCGCGGGGAAAACGGGGGAAGCGGGAGCGGAATCCCGCCGGACGGGGACGGGACGGCGGAGGGGGCCGGGAGCGGGGGCCGAGCGGAGGTGATTCACAAATCGCCACAAAATGCTGCAAAACGATTCGCCCTCCCAGGACGGCACCTGGTAGCTGTTGTGGTGTGTTCTCCCATGACGTGATTCCGGCCGGCCCCGTCGTCCTGAGGCCGCTCGCCCCCTCCGACGCCGAGGCGATCGTCCGCGCCTGCGCCGACCCGGAGATCATCCGGTTCATCCCTCCCATCCCCGTGCCGTACACCCGGGACGACGCGCTCCGGTACCTGGAACAGACCCGGCAGGAGTGGCAGGCCGGAGGGGCCCCGTTCGCGATCGCGGACGCGGGGACGGACGAGTGGCTGGGCAACATCGGCCTCATGGCCCGTCCCCGTGGTACCACCGAGATCGGCTACCTGGTCGCGCCGTGGGCGCGGGGCCGCGGGGTGGCCACGGACGCCACCGCCGCGCTGACCCGCTGGGGGCTCGAGCACGGCGCGAAGCGCGTCGAACTGCTCGCCAACGTGGAGAACCTGGCCAGCCAGCGGGTCGCCCTGGCCGCCGGTTTCCGGCGCGAGGGCGTACGGCGCGGGGCCGAGGAGCAGCGGGACGGCACCCGCCACGACCTGGTGGCCTTCGCGCGCCTGCCCGGCGACTCCGGCGAGCGCGTGACGCCCCTCCTGCCGGAGTTTCCCGGTGGCTCGCTGACCGACGGGGTCGTCCGGCTCAGGCGGCTCACCCTCGCCGACACCGCCGACTACCTGGCGCTGCGGAACCTGCCCGACGTCACGAGGTACTGCGTCCCGCCCGAGCCCTCCACCTTCGAGGAGGCCGAGGAGCGGTGCCGCACCGCGGGCGCGAACTGGCTGGCCGGTACGGGGGCCGAGATCGCGATCCTGGACGCCGCGACCGGCGCGTTCGCCGGGGAGATCCAGCTCAGCGGGGTGACCCCTCCACTGGGGCAGGCCATGGTGGGCTACAGCATGCTGCCGGAGTTCCGCGGCAGGGGCTTCGCCGCCAGGGCGGTGGACCTGCTGGCCGGCTGGGTCTTCGAGCACACTCCCCTGGCCCGGATCATCGCGGGCACCTCGCCCGGCAACATCGCCTCGCAGCGCGTGCTGGAGCGGGCGGGCTTCACCCGGGAGGCCCTGCTGCGCGGGCTGCTGCCCGGCCCCGACGGCACGCGCCTGGACGACCTGCAGTGGTGCCGCCTGCGGAGCGACGCCCGGCGCTAGCCGTACACCGCCGTCCCGGCCCGGCGTCCCACGACGCCGGGCCGGGACTCAGTCGGCGCCGAAGCGGGCCCTGAGCTTGGCGTAGGCGGCGTCGGTGCCCTGCAGTGCCCGGTCGATGTCGGCGTCGGTGTGGGCGGCCGACAGGAACCAGTTGTGCCAGGGGTGGAGGTAGACCCCCTCCTCCAGGCAGGCCGCGGCCCAGAACATGCCCTTGTCCAGCGTCGCGTCGCCCTCGAAGGAGAGCCACGGGATCTGGACCGGCCCCGTCTGGTTGACCGTGAAACCGTGGGAGGCGGCCTGGGCGGCGAGCCCCTCCCGCAGGCGGGTGCCCGCGCGCTCCATCAGCGCGATGCCGTCGACGGCGCGCAGCGTCTCGATCGTGGCCTTGGCCGCGGCCATCGGGGCGGCGTTGAACCAGAAGGAGCCGGTGGAGTAGAGCGTCTGGGCCGGCCCGCGCAGGGAGTCCACCCCGGTGACGGCGGCGATCGGGTGGCCGTTGGCCATCGCCTTGCTGAAGGCGTACAGGTCGGGGCGCACGCCCAGCGGCTCCCAGGAGCCGCCCAGGTCGATCCGCCAGCCCCCGCGCACGTCGTCGATCACCAGCGCGGCGCCGATCCGGTCGGCCAGGGCCCGCACCCCCCGGGCGAACTCCGCGGCGACGAGCTCCTGGTCCTCGAACGAGTCGTGCTTGAACGGCGTCACGATGATCGCGGCGACGTCGCCCTCCACCTGAGCCGCGGCGGCTTCGACGCCGGCGAGGTCGTTGTAGGTGAACTCGACCAGGTCCGCGCGCTCGTTGGGGGTGGTCCCCGCCGTGCTGGGCGTGCACCACGGGTCGGCCCCGTGGTAGGCGCCGTGCGCCATGAGGACCTTGGTCCTGCCGGTGGCGGCGCGGGCGACCATCAGCGCCTGGGTGGTGGCGTCGGTGCCGTTCTTGGAGAACATCACCCAGTCGGCCTGCGGGACGGTCTCCACCAGCAGCTCGGCGAGCTCCACGTAGACGGGACCGGGGCCGTTGAGACAGTCGCCCGCGGCGAGCTGGGCCGCGACGGCGCTCTCGACGGCGGGATGGCGGTGGCCGAGCACCACGGGCCCCCAGGAACACATGAGATCGACGTACTCGCGCCCGTCGGCGTCACGCTGGCGGCACCCCTCGCCCCCGACGAAGAACTGCGGGTAGGCGGGACCGTGCAGGGCCGCGTTGAGATGGCCGTACATGCCGCCGGGGACGACCTTGGCGGCCCGCTCCCTGAGTTTGGCGTCGATGGACATGCGTCGTCCTTTCACGTCTGGGTTCACGTCTGGATGCGTTCGGGCGGTTCGACACCGCCCCCGCCGCCCTTTTCCGGCCCGGAGGTCGCGGGCGGGGTCACTTCTCGTCTCGGAGCTCCCGCGCCCCGTCCAGGCCCGCGTCCGAGCCGAGGCCCCCGGCGACGCGGGCGGCCAGCGCGGTACCGAGCCGGGCGGCGCCGGCCACGTCGCGGCCGTCGACCAGACCGGCGATGAACCCCGCGCAGTAGGCGTCGCCGCACCCGGTGGTGTCGACCACCGGCACGTCGAGGGCGGGCACGCGGGTGAGGCCCTGCGCGTCGGCGATCAGGCTCCCGTCCGCGCCGAGCGTGACCAGGACGGCCGAGGGGCCCTCCGGCAGCAGGGACAGCAGGGACAGCGCGGCCTCCTCCACGTCGGCCCCCTCGCCCGCGCCGCTCATCAGCAGCGCCTGCTCCTCGTTGGGCAGGAGGTAGTCGACGTGCGGCAGGAAGCTGCGCACCCCCTGCATGAGATCGGGCATGTTGGACAGCAGGTCCATGGTCACGATCGTGCCCGCCGCCCGGGCCTCGTCCAGCAGCGCGTAGAACGCGGGGTCGTACAGGCCCCAGGTGACGTCCATGCCGCCCAGGTGCACGACCCGCGCGCCGAGGACGGCCTCGCGGCCGACGTCGGCGGTGGACAGGCCCAGGTTGGCGCCGGGGACGTGGAAGGACGGTCGGCCGCCGTCGGGACGGATCGGCAGGATCGAGGCCGCGGTCTGCTCCCCCGGCCTGCGGACGATCCCGGTCACGTCCACCCCGCGCCGCTTCATCATCATGACGAGCAGGTCTCCGAGCTCGTCGTCGCCGATCGCCCCCACCGAGGCCACCGGGACGCCGAGCGCGGCCAGGTCGACGGCGGTCGCGGCGGCGGCGCCCGCGGCGGTGACGCGGATCTGCTCCAGCAGGTGGGTGTCCTGCCCGGCGGGGATCGACTCCACCGGTCTGGCGAGCACGTCCACGATGTGCACGCCGAGGGAGACGACGGTCATAGTGAGTCCTCCTCGTGTCTTCAGCGGATAATAGACGGGCGCCCGACTAAAATGTCAACGAATCCATTCGAAAGGGGCAAGGTGCCGAAGATCGTCAATCACCGCGAGCGCCGCGAGGAGGTCGTCGAGGCCGCACGGCGCATCATCCTGCGCGAGGGGATCGAGGCCGCCACGACCAGGGCCATCGCCAGGGAGGCCGGCTACTCCAACGGTGTGCTGACCCACTACTTCGCCGACAAGGACGACATCATGCTGTCGGCGCTGCGGTCCTCGCACCGGCGCATCGTGGAACGCCTGCGCGGCAAGCTGGCCGGTCTCACCGGGCTGGCCGCGCTGCGCGAGCTCCTCCTCGACAACCTTCCGCTGGACGACGAGCGCGCCGGGGAGAGCGGGCTGGAGATCGGCTTCTGGAGCCGCAGCATGACCAGCCCGGCGATGCTGGAGGCGCAGCGCGCCGAGGCAGAGGAGCTGCGCTATTTGGTACGCAGCCTGCTCGGCGCGGCGGCCGGCGGCGGGGAGATCGCCACCTCCGACAACCTCGACGACGTCACCGAGCGGCTGCTCGCCCTCGTCGACGGGCTGAGCGCGCACCACCTGCTCTATCCGGACAGGCTCGGCGCCGCGCGCCTGGAACGGATGCTCGACGCCGAGCTGGACCGCCTGCGCCCCACCGGCGGGTAGGGCCCGGGCAGGGCCCTCAGGACAGCAGCGCGTAGAGCCGGTCGGCCACCCCCCTGGCGGTGGGCCGCTTGGCCGCGTCGCCGAGGCAGGCCTGCACCAGGTCCGACAGCTCGGGCTCCAGGCCCGGGTCGATCGACGGCGGCGTGCTGTTCAGCCTGCGCAGGGTCAGCAGCGGGTCGTGGGTGGGCAGCTCCCCGTAGAGCCCGTTGCCGCTCACCGCCCAGTGCAGCGTCGCGCCCAGCGACCACACGTCTCCCGCGGGGCTGGGGGTCTCCCCCTGCAGCAGCAGGGGATCGGTGAACTCCGCCGACCCGATGTCGCCCATCCCGGTCACCGTCGCGCCCGGCGTCAGCACCTGCGACAGGCCCAGGTCCGAGAGCTTGCCGCCGTCGTCGGTGAGCAGCACGTTGCCGGGACGGATGTCGCGGTGGACGATCCCCTCCTCGTGCAGCGCCTGCGCCGCGTGGGAGACGCAGGCGATCGAGCGCAACACCCGCTCGCGCGAGGGGCGCTCCGCGGGACGGGCCAGCGAGCCGCCCGGCAGGTACTCCATCGAGTAGTAGAACACCCCGCCCTGCTGCCCGGCGTCGTAGAGCCGCACCAGATAGGGCGAGCGCACCGCGGCGAACGCCTTCAACTCCCTCGTGGCGCGCCGGAACGCGTCGTTCCCGGTGCCGCCCACCACCTTCACCGCGACCAGGTCCGCCTCGACGGGCAACCGTTCCGGCCGCTTCGCCACGTAGAACTCGCCGTGGTTGCCCGCCCCCAGTGACCGGACGAACTCGTAGTCGGCGATGCCTTCCACCAACGGTCTCCCTCCATGCCCGCGCGATGTTCGCGGCGACATTCCCCACACGGTAACGTCGCCCTCGACATTCTCGGGGCTTTTCTTTGCTTACGGAAAGCGTGCCGTCACGTGCTCCATATGGACCTGCTCCTGCTCGACCTCGTCATCGTCCTCGCGGCGGCCCGGCTGTTCGGAGCGCTGGCCAGGCGACTCGGCCAGCCGCCGGTCATCGGCGAGATCGTGGCGGGCATCCTGCTCGGCCCCACCCTGCTGGGGCCCCTGATCGGCGACGAGCTGTTCGGCCCCGAGATGCGGCCCCCGCTGCAGGCTCTGGCCAACGTCGGCCTCGTGCTGTTCATGTTCGTCGTCGGCCTGGAGCTGGACCAGAAGCTGGTCAGGGGCAAGGGCCGGATCGCGGTGACCGTGGCGCTCGGCTCGACGGTGGTGCCGTTCGTCCTGGGGTGCGTGCTCGCGCTGGCCATCGCGGGTGAGCACGTGGGCGGCGACAGGACCCTGCCGTTCGTGCTGTTCATGGGCGCGGCGATGGCCGCCACCGCGTTCCCGGTGCTGGCCAGGATCCTCACCGACCGGGGAATGCAGCGCATCACCCTCGGCGGCCTCGCCCTGGCCTCGGCCGCCGTCATCGACGTGCTCGCCTGGACCGTCCTGGCGGTGGTGGTGGGCATCGCAGGGGCGGGAGAGGCCGAGGGACAGTGGAAGGTCCTGCTCGCCCTGCCGTACGCGCTGGTGATGTTCCTGGTGGTCAAGCCGCTGCTGGCCCGCCTGGTGCCCGCGTACGAGAGGGCGGGGCGGCTCACGCCCGGACTGCTCTCGCTGGTGCTCATCGGCCTGATCGGGTCGGCCTGGGCCACCGAGTGGATGCACGTCCACTTCATCTTCGGGGCGTTCGTGTTCGGCACGGTGATGCCCCGCGAGGGGGCCGAGCGGCTCAACCACGAGATCCTGGAGCGGCTGGAGCAGCTCGCCGTGCTGCTGCTGTTGCCGATGTTCTTCGTGGTGGCGGGCCTCAACGTCAACCTGCGCGAGCTCGACCTGTCCAGCCTCGGCACCCTCGCCGCGATCCTCGCCGTCGCGATCGGCGGCAAGGTGCTCGGCTCCTACGCCGCCGCCCGGACGCAGCGGCTGCCCGCCCGGCAGTCCTGGACGCTGGCCGCCCTGCTCAACACGCGGGGGCTCACCGAGATCGTCATCCTCACCGTCGGCCTGCAGAAGGGCGTGCTCGACGACGAGCTGTACTCGCTGATGGTGGTCATGGCCCTGGTCACGACCGCGATGACCGGCCCGCTGGTGCGCCGGCTCTACCCCGACCGGCGGGTGGCCCGCGACGTCGCCGACGCCGAGCGCGCCGCCCTCGGGGTGACCGCCGCCCACCGGGTGCTGGTGATCGTGCCGGAACCTCCCGCCGAGCAGGCACCGCTGGTCGGCCTGGCCACCACCCTGGCTCTGGCGAAAACCCCGTCCGAGGTGGTCCTTGGCCACCTGCGCCCCTACCCCGCGGGCCGTCTGGAGGTCGGCAGCGGCCTCTCCTCGGAACTGGCCGAGCTGGCCGAGACCCTTCAGGAGCTGGAGACGCTGGCCGCCACGGCCCGCGAGCGCGGCTCGGACAGCAGGGTGGTGAGCCGGTTCAGCGCGGACGTGGCGGGCGAGCTGCCGGGGCTGGCCTCCGGCGCCCGTCCCGACCTGCTGGTGCTGCCCGCCGTTGCCCCCGGCCACGCCGGTGTGCGCGACGGCGCCACCTGCCGCGTGGTGACCGTGGCCGGTACCGGCTCACCGTCCGAGCCGTTCCCGTCGTCCCCGTCGTCCCCGTCCCCGCTCGGGCAGGCCGGGCCCGGCTCCGTGCCGGGGCCGGTGGCGGTGCACCACGGCCCGGGAGGCGACGCGGCCGCCCACGTGGCGCTCACCCTCGCGGCGCTGCGGGGATGTCCCCTGGTCCTCGTCGGGGGCAACCGGGCCTCGGCACTGGCCCAGCGGCTGGTCAGGCTCGGGGTGGAGGCCACCTCGGGCCCGGTGCCGGAAGGCGCGCTGGTCGTGGCCGCCGACACCGCGAACGCCCCGGGAGGCGCCCACCTGCTGGTCCGCGCCGAGCAGGACGCCGACCCGGTCGACTGGGCCGAGGCCGTCTCCGCCCTGCGCGCGTCGGTCGTACCGGTCGCACCGGTCGTGCGGCCCTGACCGCCCGCCCGTCCCGCCCCCCTGCCCCGGGGACACCGGAAAAGCCCGAGGAGACCGGGAAGCCCGGGAAACGGCGCCTCGGGAACGGCGGCTCCCTTGGAGGACCCCGGAGAACACGCCGGGCGGCACGGCCGTGGCCGTGCCGCCCGGAAGGCGCGAGACGTTCCCAGCCGTAGGCGTTCCCAGCGGCAGGCGTCCTCAGCGGTTGCGGTGCGACTCGTAGCGCATGGTGCGCGAGACGCCGATCCGCACGGTGGTGCCGGGCAGGATCGCGACCGGCTCGTTCGGCGGGATGTCGTAGAAGTTGGGGTCGCCGGGCGGCTGGATCTGGGTGCCGTTGACCGACCCCAGGTCGACCAGGTTGACGTCCCAGCCGTCCAGCGCCACCCGCAGGTGACGGCGGGAGACCGAGCCGTCGGGACTGGTGACCTTGGCCGGGCGCACCGAGCCGTCGGCCACCTCGGGAGCCCGCTCGGGGTCGCGGCCCACCAGGTAGTCGGTGTCGAGCCGCAGCGTCAGGCCGTCGTCCAGGAGCAGCACCCCCAGCGGCGGGCGCGGCCCCTTGTAGGGGACGAGGGTGCGCTGGACCAGCGCGATGCCGCAGACCGCGCAGTAGGGCACGCGAGGGTCGTTGAAGTGGTCGTTCTTGCAGTCGACCCCGTAGACCAGCGGCCGCGACTCGGGCTCGGCCGCGGGACCGGAGGGCTCGTTCCCCTGCTGCGGCCCCCCGGGCGTCAGCAGCTCGTACTCGAACGGCTGGTCGCGCACGTCGATGGGGTCCCCGCCCATCCCGCTCGCCATGGCGGTGTCGATGTCCTCGTGGTGGACGACCGCGGGGGCGGGCCCGGTGGAGGGACCGCCGGAATGGCCACCCGGCTGGCCGGGAGAGGAGAGCGGGCCCTGTGCGGGCATCGGCTCGGAGTGCCACCCCTGCGGCTGCGGCTCGCGCCGCGGCTCCACGGGCGGGGCGACCGGGGGGTAGGGCTCGGCCGGGCCCATCGGGTAGGGCGCGGGCGGGGCGGCCTCCGGGGGCGCCGACCACTCGGGGGGCGCCGACCGCTCGGGCGGCGCGGGCATCGGGGTGGGCGCGGGGGTCGCGGGCTCCATCCGGGGCGCGGCGTGCTGGACGTTCTGCTGGGCGTGCTGCCCCTGGGGCGCGGCGGACTCCGTCCGCGGCACGGCCCGCGGCACGGCCCGCAGGGCGGCACCCGCCTCGGTCGGGTCACACCGGACCCCGCCCGCGACGATCACCCCGGCGTCCAGCCGGGACAGCGGGTGCGCGTCCCCGGCGTCGGGCAGGCGCAGCTCCACCCGGGTTACCGGGCCGGGGACCAACCGGTCGGACCAGGTGAGCGCGTCACGGCCGGCGAGCTGGATCTCACCGTTCGCGCCGGTCACCGACGCGAACGCCGGGCCGCTGACCAGGACGGCCACTCCCCCGCTGACGGGACCGGCGACGGCGCACGCCACCGGCTCGCCCATCATGACGGCGAGGATCTGGGCGACCCGGCGGGCCAGTGCCCGGCCGTCGCCGCCGGAGGCCGCGGTCTCCCGCAGCGCCCCCAGCAGATCCTCGACGACGGCCTCGGCCGCGTCGCACACCAGCAGCAGGCCGCCCTCGTGGGCCACCAGCCCGTTGCCCGGAAGCGGACGCACCACCCCGAAGCCCTGGTCGGTCACAGAACTCTCCCTCCCCGGAAACGCCACCGGATGAACGGCACCCTCATGGGGCCGTTCGTCACCAACCAGATGCATACCCAGACGACGGTGAAGTGCGTCCAGAAGGCGGCAGGCGGGACCGGATCGATGAAATCAACTGCACCGGACCGTAGCAAAAAGTACAGCACAAGACCTTCGGGCACGAGTGTCAGCAGGCCGAAGAGGGTCGGCCAGTCCTTCTCCCATCTGAACTGCATCAGGAAGTGGTATATCAGCTCCCAGACGACCCCCAGCACGGCCACCGCCGCGATGACGAGGAGGCCGTTGACGTAGCGGCCGGAGAGCGGCCCGGAACCGGGAAGCAGCGGAACGATCAGCAGGGTGATGACCACACCGACGGTGGCGAGCATGAACAGGCGCGTCTGAATACGGCCCAGCAGGGTCGGAACCACGGGAATCGCTCCTTATACCGACGAGTTGCGGGCCCATTTGAACCACTGCGAGGTCGACCGCAGCGGTCCCATCTTCTTGACGAATCCCCGCCTCGCCAGGTCGTCGGCTATCTCCTGGGCCGCGATCTGCAGGCCGAGGAAGGTGTCGACGCCGGGGAAGTAGCCGCCGAGCGTGGCCGACCCCGAGGCGTAGAGGGCGCCGTCGCCGCTGGCCGTCCCCTTCACCTCGAAGTGGCGCTCCACGTCCAGCCTGCCCACCGGGTTGCGGCCCGCCCCGCCGTACTGGAGCAGGTCCGCGAAGATCCGGTGCTCGGCGATGTCGGCCTCGAGGCCCGTGCAGTCGATGATGTAGTCGGACACCGGCTCCCTGACGATGCCGTCGCCGCTGCGCACGTAGCTGACGAGCCGCCCGTCGCGGCTCTGCTCCACACGGTCGACGGTGCCCTGCACGGCGTGGTAGTAGCCGCCGCTGCGGCCCGCCCGCATCTGCTCCTGCCAGCGCCGCCTGAAGGGGGTGTTGGTGCCGCCCATCTCCTTGTACTTCTTCGCCCGCTCGGGGCCCTCCAGCTTGCGCATCTGCGCCTTGAGCTGGCCGCCCCACACCGACTTTGGATAGTTGAAGCCCTGGTAGGCCCAGCCGTCCCCGCCCTTGCGGCGCGACCAGACGTGCGGGCCGTGCGAGCCGCTGACGAACGTGCGGAAGATGTGGATGATCTGGGTCTGCAGGTTGTACTTCTCCCGGTCGTCGAACAGCCGCTGGAGCACCCGGGAGGCGACGATGCCGCCGCCGCGGATGACCACGGTGCCCGGCCGGGTCTTCAGGAACTCGTACACCTGCTCGTGCGGCTCGTAGGCGTTGACGACGTGCTGGTAGTCACCGTGCTTGGTGCGGAACTCCTGCAGGTCGGGCAGGAACTTCAGGCCCGGGTAGCCGATCGCGACGTGCACGAAGCGCGAGCGGAAGATGATGCGCTTGGTCGGCGCCGCGCCGTCGGGCGGGGTGACCACGGTGAAGTAGCCGCCGCCCGCCCTGCGGCGGATCATCCGCACCTGGCCCTTGACCAGCATGTCCCAGTAGCCGATGCGCCTGGCCTCGCGTTCGAGGTTCTCGAAGACGGTGCCGGCGCGCGGGGTCCAGTAGTCGTTCAGGAGCGGCTCGGTGAGGATCTGCCACAGGTACGACGGCCTCTTCTCCTTCCACGCCTCTTCCAGGGCGTAGGAGGGGAATCCCCACAGGTTGTCCGGGCGGGAGGAGGAGTCGGAGCGGATCCGCTCCCCCCGGGGGATCTGCGAGCACCTGGTGAGGAACTCGTAGGTCTGCCACGGATGGTCGATGTTGGACACCACCCGCATCTGCGAGGTGGGAACGCCGTAGATCCTCAGGTAGTCGAGCGTCACGAAGGACCCCATGCCGCCGCCGACCGTGAGGAACGGGATGTCGTACATGGGGATGCCCGCGGCCGCGACCATCTGGTCGGTCCATTCGGGGGCGCCGAGGAGATCCGGCGTCAGATCGCCGGCCGGAGCCGGTGTTCGGGGGGGTGCCAATTGACGTCCCTTAAGCTACTTGGCCGGCCCGTTCGCCGACCAAAACCCTGATCCTGGTATGTGCCGAAAACGAGGGGACGAACACGTGATCCTCTCCTGCCGTCCCCGTCATCGGCGAGTATCCAGTGAGACGCCTGTGAACCACATGTGGTTCGCTTAAACCCCGCTGAATACGCGGTTCACGTCCGAGGTCGCGAGCACGCCGAAGATCTCGCCGCCGCGCTCCACCAGGAGATACTCCCCCGCCGGGGACTCGCGCATCGCGTCGATCAGCGGCTCCCCCTCCAGGTCGGCGGCGAGCACCAGCGACGGCTCCAGGCTGCGCGCCAGCGAACCCGCCGTCACCCAGGGGCGGCGGCTCTCCGGGGTGGCCTCCACCGCGACCTCGTTGACGATGCCCGTGGGATGGCCCTCGTGGTCGACCACCACCATCGCCCCCGCCCGTGCCTCCGCGGCCCGGCGCAGGGCCTCGGCCAGCGGCACGTCGCCGGTCACCGCGATGGCCCGCCTGGCCAGGGCGCGGGCGTTGACCTCGGGGATGCGGGCCCGCACGCGGGCGCCGCGCAGCGCCTGGGTGGCGCCGAACCAGATGAAGGCGGCCAGCAGCATCGACCAGATGAGCATGGTCGTCTCCGGCTCCTGCCCGGCCACCAGCGTCAGCCCGACGGGCAGCACGACCAGGGCGACGGCCAGCACCCGGCCCGCCCAGGCCGCCGCGATCGTGCCGGAGACCGGCTTGCGAGTGATCTTCCAGACGCCCGCCCGCAGCATGCGCCCGCCGTCGAGCGGCAGTCCCGGCAGCAGGTTGAAGACCCCGACCATCAGGTTGGCGAGCCAGAGCTGGAAGACCAGGACGCCGACGATCGTGCCGGGGTCGATGACGTAGGAGGCGGCGAAGCCGAGCGCGGCCAGCCCGAGCGAGAGCAGCGGCCCGGCGAAGGCGACCATGAACTCCCTGCCGGGGGTCTCCGGCTCGCGTTCGATCTCCGAGACGCCGCCGAGCAGGTAGAGCGTGATGCGCCGTACCGGCAGGCCGTACATCCTGGCCACCACGCAGTGCGCCAGCTCGTGCAAAAGCACCGAGACGTACAGCAGCACCGCGAAGACGAACGCGACGACGTACGTGAGCGGGGTGCTCAGGTCGGGCAGCCGGTAGGCCACCACGCTCTGGAACGAGTAGGTGATGAAGGCCGCCACGATGAACCAGGTCGGCGAGACGTAGATCGGAATGCCGAACGGGCGGCCCATCCGCAGCCCTGGATTGTCCTGGCGTGGGCTGTCGCTGCTCACCGCTGGCTCACCATTCCTCGTCCCCTCCACCCTCAGGCCTCGATGGTACGCGCCATCGGGCCCCCGGCAGACGCCACGAGGCCGCCTCGGGCACAAACTGTCGTCACCGTGACCTACAGTGCGGTCATGTCGCTGACCGAGCCCACGATCGTCGGAGCCCTCTCGCCGTCGCGCGCGGGTGACTTCATGACGTGCCCGCTGCTCTACCGCTTCCGGGTGATCGACCGGCTTCCCGAGCCGCCGTCGCCCGCCGCGGTGCGCGGCACCATGGTCCACTCGGTGCTGGAGCGCCTGTACGACCTGCCCGCCCAGGAGCGCACGGTCTCCGCGGCCCAGGACCTGCTGGAGCCGCAGTGGCGCAGGCTCCAGGAGGAGGATCCGTCGTACGCCGGCATGTTCACCGGCGACGACGACCGCGCCGAGTGGCTGGCCCAGGCCCGTGCCATGCTGGAGCGTTACTTCACCCTCGAGGACCCCACCTGCCTGGAGCCCGCCGAGCGGGAGCTCTACGTCGAGGCGGTGCTCGGCAGCGGCCTGATGCTGCGGGGCTACATCGACCGGCTGGACGTGGCGCCCACCGGCGAGGTCCGCGTCGTCGACTACAAGACCGGCAGCGCCCCGGGGCCCGCCTTCGAGGCCAAGGCGCTGTTCCAGATGAAGTTCTACGCGCTGGTCCTGTGGCGGTTGCGCGGCTCGGTGCCCCGCATGCTCCAGCTGATGTATCTCGGCGGCGGCGGCGAGGTCCTGCGCTACGTCCCCGACGAGGCCGACCTGCTGGCCACCGAGCGCAAGGTCCAGGCCCTGTGGCAGGCCATCGAGCGGGCCCTGGAGACGGGCGAGTGGCGCTCCAGGCCCAGCAGGCTGTGCGGCTGGTGCAGCTACCAGGACCTGTGCCCGGAGTTCGGCGGCACTCCCCCGCCCGTTCCCGAGCGGCAGCCCGGCGACACCGTCCGCAGCAACCGGCGCCCCGCCAGGACCTCGAGGGCGGCCACCGACGAGCTGTGACGTGCTCCTCGGCCCGGACTCCCCGCGCGGCCTCACGGCGCTCTCTCCGGCCCGATCCCCGGCGCGGCCTCACGGCGTTCCACGAGCCGGTCCCCGGCGCGGCCGTCAGGTGCTCCACGAACCCGTCCGCGGCGCGGCCGTCAGGTGTTCCGCGGGGGGGATCCTTCGCGGGGATGAGGGCGATATCCGCCTCTGGCAGGGTGGCGCCGGAGGAAGGGCGCCTAAATTGATTGTGTGCGCAACACCATCGGCAGCCTTCGGACGTGGTTCCGCGGGCACCCGCTGATTCCCGACGCGATCTTCGGTGGAGCGCTGGCCGCCGCCTCGGTTCCCTTCGCCCACGCGGCCCACGTCCTCGGCGACCCCGACCGCCTCAGGACGCCCGACGCGATGGGCCTCGGCCTGATCGTGGCGGGCTGCCTGTCGGTGGCGCTGCGCCGTCACCGGCCGTTCCTGGTGCTCTTCCTGGTCTGCGTGGCCGAGGTCACGCTGGCCTCCACGGGACGTAGCCCCTCCCTGCTCTGGCTCGTCACCCTGGTGCTGGTCTACACGATCGCCGCCGGGCGCGGTCTGGCGCTCAGCCTGTGCGCCCCGGCGCTGGCCCTCACCGGTCACCTCCTGTCGTCGGCGGCGGGCGGCGGGTTCGCCGGGCTCGGCGGGTGGAGCGGTCACCTGCTGATGGCCGTGTTCACCGCCTCCCTGTGGATCGCCGGCCGGAGCGTGCGGTTGCGCCGCGCCTACCAGGCGGAGCTGCGCGACCGGGCACGGCGCATGGAACGCGCCCGGGAGGCCGACACCCGGGCGGCCAGGGCCGAGGAGCGTTCCCGCATCGCCCGTGAGCTGCACGACGTGGTCGCCCACCACGTGAGCGTGATGACCGTGCAGGCCGCGGCGGCGCGACGGGTGCTGGCCAGCAACCCCGACGGGGCGAGAGAGGCCCTGTCGGCGATCGAGAAGCTCGGCCGGACCGCGATGTCGGAGATGCGCAGCATGGTGGGCGTGCTCAGGACCGACGGGACACCCGCCGAGCGCAACCCGCAGCCGGGGGTGCGCGAGATCCCGGCCCTGGTCGACCAGATGCGCGAGGCGGGGTTGCGGACGCAGCTGTGGATCGACGGCGAGCGGGACACCCCAGGCGCGACAGGAACGTCAGGGACGGAGGGGACGGAGGGGACGGAGGGAACGGAGGGAACGCGGGGAACGCGGGGAACGCGGGGAACGAGGAGAAAACTGCCCCCCGGTGTCGACCTGGCCGCGTACAGACTGGTCCAGGAGGCCCTGACCAACAGCCTGCGGCACGCGGGGCCGCAGGCGCGGGCCTGGGTGACGGTACGGCACGAGCCGGGCGAGCTGGCCGTCCAGGTCGAGGACGACGGCCTCGGCCCGGCGGCGCGCGACGCGGACGAGGAGGTGACCGGGCACGGATTGGCGGGCATCCGGGAACGTGTCGCCCTCTATGGTGGACTTCTGAGGATCGGCCCGCGCGACGGGGGCGGGTTCGAGGTCAATGCCCGGTTCCCCCTCAAGGACACGTGATGACGATCAGAGTGCTGCTGGTGGACGACCAGCCGCTGCTGCGCACGGGCTTCCGCCTGATCCTGGAGGCCGAGCCCGATCTCACGGTGGTCGGCGAGGCGGGGGACGGCAAGGCCGCGCAGGACCAGTCGCGGGCGCTGCTGCCCGACGTGGTGCTGATGGACATCCGGATGCCGGGTGTGGACGGCATCGAGGCGACCCGCAGGATCGTGCGGGAGGCCACCGTGGGCGCGCACGTGCCGCGGGTGCTGGTGCTGACGACCTTCGACCTCGACGAGTACATCGTGGAGGCGCTGCGCGCCGGGGCGAGCGGGTTCCTGCTGAAGGACGTGCCGCCCGAGGAACTGGTGCAGGCCATCCGGGTGGTGGCGGCGGGCGACGCCATCGTCGCGCCGAGCGTCACCAGGCGGCTGCTGGACAAGTTCGGCGCGCACCTGCCCTCGGCGCACCAGCAGTCGACCCCCGCGCGCCTGGATCGGCTGACCGAGCGCGAGCTGGAGGTGCTCCGGCTGATCGCCAAGGGCATGTCCAACGCGGAGATCGCCGCCCAGCTGGTGGTGAGCGAGACGACGGTCAAGACCCACGTCGGCAACGTGCTCACCAAGCTGGGCCTGCGCGACCGCGTCCAGGCCGTCGTCCTCGCGTACGAGACCGGCCTGATCACGCCGGGCGCGCTGCCCTGACCCCCGAACGCGATCCGCCCGCACGGGGACTCCGTGCGGGCGGGGTGCGGCGAGTGGTCAGCCGGAGACGAGCTGCGGGGGCGCCTGCTCGGTGGGGGCGTTCTCCGGGAAGTGACAGGCGACCTGATGCCCCGGGGCCAGCGTCGCCAGCGGCGGCTCCACCGTCTTGCAGATCTCCTGGGCCTTCCAGCACCGGGTGTGGAACCGGCAGGCGGGCGGCGGGTTGAGCGGGCTGGGCACGTCGCCCTGGAGGCGGATGCGCTCGCGGTCCTTGCGCCGGGCCGGGTCGGGAACGGGCACCGCGGACATCAGCGCGGTGGTGTACGGGTGCATGGGCGACTCGTACAGGTCCTTGCGGTCGGCCAACTCGACGATCTTGCCGAGATACATGACCGCGACCCGGTCGCTGATGTGCCGGACCACCGACAGGTCGTGCGCGATGACCACATAGGTCAGGTCGAGCTCGTCCTGGAGGTCCTCCAGGAGGTTGACCACCTGGGCCTGGATCGACACGTCCAGCGCGGAGACCGGCTCGTCGGCGATGATGAGCTTGGGCTTGAGGGCGAGCGTGCGGGCGATGCCGATGCGCTGGCGCTGGCCGCCGGAGAACTCGTGCGGGTAGCGGTTGTAGTGCTCGGGGTTGAGCCCGACCAGCTCCAGGATCTCCTGGACCGCCTTCTTGGTGCCCTGCTCGGTCTGGATCCCCTGGATGCGGTACGGGGCGCCGACGATGGCGCCGACCGTGTGGCGGGGGTTGAGCGAGGAGTAGGGATCCTGGAAGATGATCTGCACGTCGCGCCGGAGGGGCCGGATCTTGGACTGCGACATGTGAGTGATGTCGTGTCCCTCGAAGATGATCTTCCCGCCGGTCGGCTCGATGAGCCTGGTGATCATGCGACCGGTCGTGGTCTTGCCACAGCCGGACTCGCCCACCAGGCCGAGGGTCTCACCCTTGCGGACGTCGAAGCTGATCCCGTCGACCGCTTTGACCGCACCGACCTGGCGTTTGAACAGACCCTTGGTTACCGGGAAGTGCTTCTTCAGCCCTTGCACTGACAGAATTGGCTCGGTCACAGACTTTCCGTTCGTCGAACGCGCGGCCGGGGCAACGGGCTTGTCGGCTCGCTCGCTCACGAGGACCCCAGGTTCGCTTTGATCTCGTTCTCCCAGATGTCCCGCCTGACCTCACGGGGCAGGTGACACCGGACCAGATGACCGCCGTCGCTCTCGAGCAGCTCGGGCACCTCGGTGTTCGCCCTTCCGCCGGTACGGTCGGCGTAGTCGCAGCGCGGGTTGAAGGCGCACCCGGCGGGCACGTTGATCAGGGAGGGAGGACTGCCCTTGATCGGCAGCAGCCGTTCGGTCCGCTCCCGGTCCAGGCGTGGCATCGATCCCAGCAAACCCCAGGTGTAGGGATGCTCCGGCCGGTCGAAGATGCTTTCCGCCGTGCCGTACTCGATGCCCTTCCCGCCGTACATCACCAGGATGTCGTCCGCCAGCTCCGCGACGACACCCAGGTCGTGGGTGATGACGATCAGCGCGGCGTTGAAGTCACGCTGCAGGTCGCGCATCAGGTCCAGGATCTGCGCCTGTACCGTGACGTCGAGAGCCGTGGTCGGCTCGTCCGCGATCAGCAGCTCCGGGTCGCAGGAGAGCGCCATGGCGATCATCGCGCGCTGGCGCATACCGCCGGAGAACTCGTGCGGGTAGCTGTCGACGCGCCTGTCCGGCTGTGGGATGCCCACCCGGCCCAGCATGTCGATGGCGTGCTTGCGCGCGACCTTCTTGCTGACCTGGTTGTGGATCCGGTACGCCTCCACGATCTGCGCGCCCACCGTGTAGAAGGGGTGCATCGCCGAGAGCGGATCCTGGAAGATCATCGCCATCTTCTTGCCGCGCAACGTCCGGACGTGGTCGGCCGAGGCGGCGACGAGTTCCTCGCCGTCCAGCCAGATCTCACCGGAGATCCTCGCCCGGCCACCCTTGTGCAGTCCGAGGATGCCCAGCGAGGTGACGCTCTTGCCGGATCCGGACTCTCCCACGATACCGAGCGTCTTGCCGCGCTCCAGCTGGAAGGAGAGCCCGTCGACGGACTTGACCAGGCCGTCGTCCGTCGGGAAGTGGATCCGCAGATCCCTCAGTTCGAGAAAGCTCGACGGAGCGCTCATCCCAGCCTCACCCTCGGGTCGACCACCGCGTACAGCAGGTCGACGATCAGACTGGCCAGCACGACGAAGAGCGCCGCGACCATGGTGACACCCATGATCTTCGGAAGGTCGTTCGTCACGATGGCCTGGACGGCATAGTCGCCGATGCCCTTCAGCGAGAACGTGCTCTCGGTGAGCACCGCGCCGCCGAGCAGCAGGCCGAGGTCCAGACCGAAGATCGTCAGGATGGGGGTCAGCGCGGCGCGCAGCCCGTGCTTGACGACCACTCTGGACTCGTGCATGCCCTTGGCCCTGGCCGTGCGAATGTAGTCCTCACCCATGGTCTCCAGCATTCCCGCCCTGGTCAGGCGCGCGTAGGACGCGGCATAGAGGAATGCGAGGGTGATCCATGGCAGGAGGAGGTTGTAGGCCCATTGCGCTGGATTCTCCAGGAACGGCGTGAAACTGCCGCCCGGCGCGGTGATACCCAGCCCGTAGCTGAAGACGACGAGGGAGACGATGCCGGTGAAGAAGATCGGCAGAGAGACCCCGGCGAGCGCGATGCTCATCGCCGCCCGATCGAAGATCGTGCCTTTTCGCAGCGCGGACAGCACGCCCGTCGCGACGCCGCCGAGCAACCAGATGACCGACGCGCCCAGGGCGAGCGAGAGGGTCACCGGGATGCGTTCCACCAGGTCGGGCCAGACCGGCTGCCTCCTGATGAAGGAGTAGCCGAAACAGGGGGCGGGGCACTCCTCGATGGAGGCGCCGGTGTCGTACGTCGAGCCGACGAAGACACCCGAGATCCAGCGGCCGTACTGCACGGGAACCGGGTCGTTGAACCCGAGTTTCTCCGCCGTGACCGCGATCATCTCCGTGTTGGCGGCTCTGCCCATGTAACGGCTGGCGAAGTCCTCGGCTGTGGCCCCCGCGACACGGGGAATCACAAAGAAGATCGAGAACGTGACCATGCTCACGATGACGAGCATGAGCGCCGCGCCGATCAAACGGCGGATGATGTAAGTGACCACAGTCCCCCCGGCTCCAGGGGCCGACCGCGCGGGCCGGCCCCTTCAAGCCTCGACTAACCGAACTCGACTAACTGAACAGGATTTCCGACGGTTACTGGACACCGATGTTCAGGTAGTCGTACATGTCGAACGCACCGGTGACGAAGATGTTCGTCGCGCCGATGGGACGGACCATGACGCCCTTGGACCAGACCGCGGGAAGCACGTAGGCCTGCTCCATGACCCGCTGGTCGATCTCGCCCCAGAGCGCGTCACGCTTGGCGACGTCGGCCTCGGTGAAGACCTGGTCGATCTTCGCGTCGATTTCCTTGTCCTTGACGCTGAGGTTGTAGTTACCGCCCGACTCACGGATGGTGCGGCTGTCGACGATCTGCGACATGAAGCCGAAGCCGTCGTTCCAGTCGGCGCCCCAGCCGTTGGTGGCCAGGCCGATGCCGTTCTTCTTCACGAAGTCCGGCTTGCCGGCGTAGAGCGAGAAGTAGTCACCGGTGGGGTAACCCTTGAGGGTCAGCTTGATGCCGACCTTGGCCAGCGCCTGCTGGAGCGACTCGGCGGTCGCCTTCTCCTTGGGACGGTCGGCGCGGTAGGCCATGATGGTCTCGAAACCCTCGGGCTTGCCACACGCGGCCAGCGCGGCCTTGGCCTTCTCCACGTCGCCGGTGCCGGTCGGGTAGAGGTCGAGCTTCTTCCAGCCCCCGATCGACGGCGGCATCAGGCCGGTCGCGATCTCACCGCCGGCGAACTCGCCGCCGTAGGCGTTCTGCAGGCCCACCCGGTCGGCGCCGTAGATGATCGCCTTGCGGCACTCCACGTTGTCCAGCGGGGCCACGTCGGGGATGATCGAGGTGTACCAGGTGCGGGCGCCGGTGGGGTTGTCGGCCCGGGCCTTCAGCGCCGGGTCGCCCAGCACGCGGCCGAGCGCGGCGGGCTGGACGCCCGAGCCGGCGAGGTCGATGTGCAGGTCGCCGGAGATGATCCGGTTGTCCAGGTCGTCGGCGTTGACGCCGAGGGAGATCTCGTAGCTGTCGGGCAGCGCCTTGCGGATCGGGTCGGTCGCCGGGTCCCAGTTCTCGTTGCGGACCAGGGTGTACTGCTTGCCGGGCTCGACCTTGTCGAACTTGTAGGGGCCGGAGGCGATCACGTGCTCGCGGTACTTGACGCCGGTGTCCTTGGCCTGGGGGACCGGGATCGTGCCGGGCAGCGCCGCGAAGTTGTCGAAGCCCGCGTAGGCCTTCTTCAGGTGGAAGACGATCGTCTGGTCGTCCGGCGTCTCGATCGCGGAGTCGGTGTTGACGTCCGGGGTCTTGTAGACGGTCTTGAAGTCCTTCGGCAGGTCCAGCCAGTCGTTGAAGTACGTCGGGCCGTTGACGAAGGTCTCCTTGTCCATGGACCGCAGGACCGCGTACTTGACGTCCTTGGACGTGATCGGCGTGCCGTCCTCGAACTTCACGCCGGCGCGAAGCTTGTAGGTCCAGGTCTTGCCGTCGTCGCTCGACTCGCCCAGGCTCTCGGCCAGGTCGGGGGAGAGCTTGCGGCCCTCGGCGCCGGGGGCCGGGGTGTAGGTCACCAGCGAACGGCCGTAGATACGGACCAGGTTCCAGGAGAGCGCGTAGTAGGTGTCACCGGGGTCCACCGAGTCCCAGTCCTCGGAGATGGCCATCTTCAGGACGCCACCCTTCTTGTCAGAAGGGTTGAACACCTTGTCGAGGCCCGCGTTGAACGCGTCCGCGGCCGCCGGCGCGGCCGACGAACCATCGGCCGGTTTCGTCTCACCGCCGCCACCGCCACAGGCCGAGAGCCCCAGGGAGAGAGCGGCACCCGCGGCCGCGAAGGCCAGCGCGGATCTCTTGTTCATTTACTTGCACCCCTTGTTAATCCGGGAGAACGGGAGGTTGAGGGTCAACGGGACGCCTTCGGGTCGAGGGCGTCGCGCAGCCCGTCACCGAAGAGGTTGAAAGCCAGCACCGTAATGAAGATCGCCATACCGGGGAAGAACATGAAATGCGGCACGTTGTAGTACTTCACCGCCTGCGAGAGCATGCCTCCCCAGGTCGCCGTGGGCGCCTGGATACCGACTCCCAGGAACGAGAGCGCGGCTTCGAACAGGACATTCGTGGGGATGAGCAGCGTCGCGTAGATGAGGATCGGCGCGATCAGGTTCGGCAGGATCTCCCGGAACAGGATGTACGGTCCGCGGGCGCCCAGGCTACGGGCGGCGTCGACGAACTCGCGTTCCCGTAGTGACAGCGTCTGGCCCCTGATGATCCTGCCGATGTAGGGCCAGTTGAAGAAGCCGATCACGAAGATCAGCAGACCGATGCGCAGCGTGTCGCCCTGCACCCCGAGGCTCTGCTCGAACTGGCCGAGGACACCGACCAGGGCCATGGCGAAGACGAGGAGGGGGAAGGCGAGGAAGACGTCCATCGTGCGGCTGATCAGGGTGTCGACCCAGCCACCGAAGTAACCGGCCATCACTCCCATGACGGTGCCGAGGACCACCGAGAGCACGGTGGCGAGGACCGCGATCAGCAGCGAGATCCGTGCTCCGTAGACCACCCTGCTGAAAAGGTCACGGCCGTTGAGCGGCTCCACCCCGAACAGGAAGTCCCCGCTGATGCCCGTGCCGCCCTGGGGCGCCATGGTGGAGGGATCGATCATCTCCTGGTGGAACTCGTTCGGCGGATGACCGAACACGTCCACGATCAGCGGAGCGAAGACCGCCGTGAGGATCAGCAGGACGACCACGCCGGCACCGATGAGCGCGACCTTGTCGCGCTTCAGATGCATCCACGCGATCTGCCCGAGCGATCGGCCTTGGATGGCTTTCACGCCCGCTCCCGCGAGCACTGCCTCCGGCGAGACCTCGGTGGTCTTACCGGGGGCGTCGAGCGGTGCGGTCATACAGTTGGCCCCCTGGATCCCAGACGACGTCGTCCGTCAACGCGTCCCCCGGGTCGGGGTAGCGCGCCGTAAGTCTACGGGCCGCTATTAGTGGTCCCGTGCGCAGAATCTATGGGCTGAACTGCGCTGACCAGTCCCCTGAGGCGCTATGTGGCTCAACTGTGATTCACGTGAAATTCATTCGTTTTGATCTTGAAGGTAATGTCCGGAAGCCGTTCCGCTTCTGTCTCGGATTCGTGACATGGAAACGAGGCGATGACGTAGCGTCACCCGATCCCCCGGCGCTTCAGGATGTCCTCGATATCGGAGAAGTCGTCGTCGGCCGCCGGCTTCGCCGCGGGCCTGGACCCGGCGGCCTTGGAAACGGGCGAGGGCGCGGGCGTGCGCTTGGGCAGCGGCTGCGTGACGGCCGTCGCGCCCGGTGCCGCCGGTGCCCCCGGTGTCACGGCCCCGCGCCGCCCCGAGGCGGCCGGGGCGCTCGCGACGGGCGCCGGGGAGGCCCCGGACCCCGAGGACCCCGAGGACGCGGCGGCCCTGAGGCGGCGTCCGCGCAGGAAGCCGGAGACCAGGAAGAGCAGCGCGGAGAGCCCTGCCACCCCCACCCCGGCCCACACCACGGGATTGAACGCCAGGCCGGTGACGAACCCGCCGATCGCCGTGCCGATCTGCCACAGGGTCGGCAGCGCGCCGGTCAGGTAGGCGGCCACGGGCAGCAGCGACCAGGCCGCGGCGCGCAACCCCGCCGCGGCCCCCCGGCGCCGCATCAGCAGGAAACTCAGCACCAGCCCCACGCCGGTGACCCCGGCGCAGAGCGGCAACCACGCGATCTGTTCGAACGACATAGCGGACCGCCCCTCGTATCGGCTTACCCGATCTCCATCCTGGCACGTGGAACCGGGACGGGCCCTCCTTCCTGAGGAGGGATCACCCCTTAGGGGATACGGGGCGGTTCGCGGGAAAGATCAGGGGCGATCCCCGACTTCGAACGGCTCGCCGGAGGACAGCGAACGCAGGATCGCCACGTCGACCTCCAGCAGCGAGTCGACGACGAGGCGGCCGGGCGCGGCGGGAATCGGCAGCACGCTCGGCACCGCCACCACCCGGCAGCCCGCGGCGGTGGCCGACGTCACCCCATTCGGGGAGTCCTCCAGGGCGACGCAGCGGGCCGGATCGACCCCCAGCAGCCGGGCGGCCGTCAGGTAGGGCTCGGGATGGGGCTTGGTCCTGGTGACGTGGTCACCGGTGACCACGTGGTCGAAGTTGTGGTCGCCGATGCTCCGCAGGCACGCCTCGGCGATCGGCCGGACCGACGAGGTGACCAGGGAGGTGGCCAGGCCGTGCCCGCGCACCTCCGCCAGCAGCTCGGCGGCGCCGGGCATCATCTCCACCCCGCCCGCGAGCCTGGCGGTCATGCCCTCCAGCATCCAGGTCTCCACCTCGGCGGGGGTGGCGCCCCCGCCGGAGATCCTGAGCATGTAGGCCACGGTGGCCGGCATGGAGCCGCCCACCAGATTCTCCTGGTGGGCCTCCCCCCACTCGCCGCCGAGCCGTTCCATCACCTCGGTCTCGACCTGAAACCAGATCTTCTCGCTGTCGACGAGAAGACCGTCCATGTCGAAGAGAACCGCTTCCATTCCCGGTGAACCCCCTGCCGATCACACGCCGGTCATACGTTGAAGTAGTTGGCCTCGGGGTGATGGACGATCAGTGCGGACGTCGACTGCTCGGGGTGGAGCTGGAACTCCTCCGACAGCTCGACGCCGATCCTGGCCGGATCGAGCAGCTCCATCAGTTGCACCTGGTCCTCCAGGTTGGGGCAGGCCGGGTACCCGAAGGAGTAGCGGCAGCCGGCGACGTTGACCTTGAGCATGTCCTCCAGGGACTCGTCGCCGCCGATGCCGAGCTCCGAGCGCACCCGCGCGTGCCAGTACTCGGCCAGGGCCTCGGTCAGCTGCACCGACAGGCCGTGCAGCTCCAGGTAGTCGCGGTAGGCGTCCTTGGCGAACAGCTCGGCCGCGGCCTCGGAGACCCGGTTGCCCATCGTCGCGACCTGGAGGGCGACGACGTCGACCTCGCCGGAGTCCTTGGAGCGGAAGAAGTCGGACAGGCACAGGTGCCGGTCGCGCCGCTGGCGCGGGAAGGTGAAGCGGGTGCGCTCGTTGCCCCCCTCGTCCAGGATGATCAGCGAGTCGCCGTCGCTGACGCACGGGAAGTAGCCGTAGACGACCGCCGCCTCCAGCAGCCCGTCGGTCTGCATCCGCTCCAGCCACATCCGCAGGCGCGGGCGGCCCTCGGTCTCGACCAGCTCCTCGTACGAGGGCCCGTCGCCGCCGCGCGCGGCCTTGAGGCCCCACTGGCCCATGAACGTCGCCCGCTCGTCCAGGAACGCGGCGTACTCGGCGAGCGGCACGCCCTTGATGACGCGCTCGCCGAGGAAGGGCGCCGTCGGCACCGGGTTGCCGGTGGCCACGTCGGAGCGGGCGGGCAGCTCCTCCACCGGGGTCCTGACCAGCGTGGCGCCGCCCTTGACCCGGCGCTCGCGCAGCGGCGGCAGGCTCGCGCCCTTCTCCCCGCGCTTGACCGCCATGAAGGCGTCCATCAGGCGCAGTCCCTCGAAGGCGTCGCGGGCGTAGCGGACCTGGCCCTGGAAGAGCTCCGCGAGGTCCTGCTCGACGTAGGCGCGGGTCAGCGCCGCCCCGCCGAGCAGCACGGGGAACTTCTCGGAGATGCCCCGGGAGTTCATCTCCTCCAGGTTCTCCTTCATGATGACCGTGGACTTCACCAGCAGCCCGGACATGCCGATGACGTCGGCCTTCTTCTCCTCGGCGGCCTCCAGGATGACCGACACCGGCTGCTTGATGCCGAGGTTGACGACCTCGTAGCCGTTGTTGGAGAGGATGATGTCGACCAGGTTCTTGCCGATGTCGTGCACGTCGCCCTTGACGGTGGCGAGCACGATGCGGCCCTTGATCTCGCCCTCGACCCGCTCCATGTGCGGCTCCAGGTAGGCGACCGAGGTCTTCATCACCTCGGCCGACTGGAGCACGAACGGCAGCTGCATCTGGCCGGAGCCGAACAGCTCGCCGACGGTCTTCATGCCGTCCAGCAGCACGTCGTTGACGATCTCCAGGGCGGGGCGCCGGGCGAGGCCCTCGTCGAGGTCGGCCTCCAGGCCCTTGCGCTCGCCGTCGACGATGCGGCGCTTGAGCCGCTCCCACAGCGGCAGCGCGGCGAGCTCCTCGGCCTTGCTCTCCTTGAGGGCGGCGGTGTCGACGCCCTCGAACAGCTCCATGAACCGCTGCAGCGGATCGTAGCCCTCCCTGCGCCGGTCGTAGATCATGTCCAGGGCGACCTCGCGCTGCTCCTCGGGGATGCGCGCCATCGGCAGGATCTTGGAGGCGTGCACGATCGCCGCGTCCAGGCCGGCGTTGACGCACTCGTTGAGGAAGACCGAGTTGAGCACGACGCGGGCGGCCGGGTTGAGGCCGAACGACACGTTCGACAGGCCCAGGACCGTCTGCACGCCGGGGTGGAGCCGCTTGATCTCCTTGATCGCCTCGATCGTCTCCAGCGCGTCGCGCCGGGTCTCCTCCTGGCCGGTGGCGATGGGGAAGGTGAGCATGTCGATGAGGATGTCCTCGATGTTCATGCCCCAGTTGCCCGTAAGGTCCTCGATGAGGCGGACCGCGATCTGAACCTTCAAGTCGGCGGTGCGGGCCTGGCCCTGCTCGTCGATGGTGAGGGCGACCACGGCGGCGCCGTACTCGCGGACCAGGGTCATGTTCCGGTGGAAGCGCGTCTCGGGGCCGTCGCCCTCCTCGTAGTTGACCGAGTTGACGACCGCGCGCCCGCCGAGCATCTGCAGCCCGGCCTCGAGGACGGCGGGCTCGGTGGAGTCGAGGACGACCGGCAGCGTGGAGGCGGTGGCGAAGCGGAACGCCAGCTCCCTCATGTCGGCCACGCCGTCGCGGCCCACGTAGTCGACGCAGAGGTCGAGCATGTGCGCGCCGTCGCGGGCCTGCCCCCGCGCGATCTCCACGCACTCCTCCCAGTCCTGGGCGAGCATCGCCTCGCGGAAGACCTTGGAGCCGACGGCGTTGGTGCGCTCGCCGATGGCCAGGTACGAGATGTCCTGGCGGAAGGGGACGCTCTGGTAGAGGGAGGAGGCGCCGGCCTCGGGGCGGGGGCGGCGCGGGGCCGTCTCCCGCCCACGGACCCGCTCGACGACCTGGCGCAGGTGCTCGGGGGTGGTGCCGCAGCAGCCGCCGACCAGGGAGAGCCCGTAGTCGCGGGTGAAGTTCTCGTGCGCCGAGGCCAGCTCCTCGGGGCTCAGCGGGTAGTAGGCGCCGTCGGAGGTCAGCACGGGCAGCCCGGCGTTGGGCATGCACGACAGGCGGACCCGGGCGTGGCGGGCCAGGTAGCGCAGGTGCTCGCTCATCTCGGCGGGGCCGGTCGCGCAGTTGAGGCCGATCACGTCGACGCCGAGCGGCTCGATCGCGGTCAGGGCCGCGCCGATCTCCGAGCCCAGCAGCATCGCGCCGTTGGTCTCGATGGTCACCTGGGCGATCACCGGCACGTCGCGGCCGGAGTCGGCGATGGCCCGGCGGGCGCCGATCACCGCCGCCTTGACCTGGAGCAGGTCCTGGGAGGTCTCGATGATCAGCGCGTCGGCGCCGCCGCCGATCAGGCCCGCGGCGTTGTCGTAGTAGGCGTCGCGCAGCTCGGCGTACGGCTTGTGCCCGAGGGTGGGGAGCTTGGTGCCGGGGCCGATGGAGCCGAGCACGAAGCGCGGGCGGTCGGGGGTGGACCAGGCGTCGGCGGCCTCGCGGGCGACGCGGGCACCGGCCTCGGAGTACTCGAAGACGCGCTCGGGGATGTCGTATTCGCCGAGAGCTGAAAGGTTGGCCCCGAAGGTGTTGGTCTCGACGCAGTCGACCCCGACCTCGAAATAGGCCTCGTGCACGGCGCGGACGATGTCCGGACGGGTGACGTTGAGCACTTCGTTGCAGCCCTCATGGTCCTGGAAGTCATCCATGGTGACGTCGTGGGCCTGAAGCATCGTCCCCATTGCCCCGTCGGCGACCATCACGCGCTCGGCCAGGACTTCGCGGAAAGACGGAGTGCTTGTCATGGGACAAGAGTACTGGGAGCCGTCCGGGCGCCCCCGTACTCGGCGGCGATCGGATCTTTCGCCCGCTCGGCCCGGCGATCACCCCTGTCGCCGCCCCCCGCCGCCGCGCCGGAACACGCCGGAACACCGCCGGTGGCCGGTCGCGCCGTCCTCACCGGTACCGGCGATCCCCCGATCCCCCGGTCCACCGGCGGGCGCGAGGGCGGCCTCCCGTGGCCGCCGGGCCGGGAGCCCACCGGCCCCGCGGGCGGTCGCGAGACGCGGTGCCGCCCGGCGTGTGGCGGCGCGGAGGTCGCGACGTCCTGATCGCTCGCACCATGTCGGGAAGGTGACGTGAAGGCCCCCTCACCGCATAGGCTTAGCCGGATAGGACGAGAGGTGAGAAGGAGGGGGCGCGTGATCGAGATCGAAGGCCTGCCCGAGCTCGTCGACCCGGTGATGATCGCCGCGTTCGAGGGGTGGAACGACGCGGGTGAGGCCTCGAGCGGAGTGATCGCGCACCTCGAGGACGAGTGGAAGGCGACCCCGCTGGTCTCCCTGGACCCGGAGGAATACTACGACTTCCAGGTGACCCGCCCGATCGTCGAGATGGGCGAGGGGCTGACGCGGTCCATCACCTGGCCGACCACCAAGCTGTCGGTGGCCAGGCCCCCGGGCGTCGACCGCGACGTGGTGCTGCTGCGCGGCATCGAGCCAAACATGCGCTGG
Source organism: Streptosporangium sp. G12 (assembly GCF_052983175.1). Taxonomy (NCBI): domain Bacteria; kingdom Bacillati; phylum Actinomycetota; class Actinomycetes; order Streptosporangiales; family Streptosporangiaceae; genus Streptosporangium; species Streptosporangium sp. G12. The sequence continues at coordinate 65,479 of NZ_JBRIQO010000016.1, forward strand.
CGCGCGTTCTGCGAGGAGATCGTGCTGGTCTGCCGCGAGCTGGGCGTCGAGCTGGCGGTCCTGCTCGGCGCGCTGCTCAACGACTCGCCGCACACCCGCCCGGTGCCGATCGTGGGGTCGGCGACCGACGAGGGCCTGGCCAGGGCGATCAACCTGGAGCTGAGCCGCTACGAGGGGCCGACCGGCATCGTCGGCGTCCTGCAGCACTCCCTGGGCGCCGCCGGGCTGCACGCCGTGTCGCTGTGGGCCTCGGTGCCGCACTACGTGGCCCAGCCGCCCAACCCGAAGGCCACCATGGCGCTGCTCAGCCGGATGGAGGACCTGCTCGACATCCCGATGCCGCTGGGCGAGCTGGCCGAGGAGTCCCGGGCCTGGGAGCACGGCGTCGACGAGCTGGCCTCCCAGGACAGCGAGGTCGCCGAGTACGTCAAGGAGCTCGAGGAGCGCAAGGACGCCGCGGAGCTGCCCGAGGCGAGCGGCGACGCCATCGCCGCCGAGTTCGAGCGCTATCTGCGCCGGCGCGACCGTGACTCCGACGGCTGAACTCACGGCGTGCGGTTACCACCGGACGCTCTTTTTCGCCTAGGTTGAAACCAGGTTGAGCCTGGGGTCGGGCCCGGGTCGACAGGCACTGATCGGGCACGCCCCGCCTCTCCGGGGGCGCGCCGAGCGGAAAACCGGACGTCGGCGACTCCACGGCCAGGAAGAACCCAGGAAGCACACGGCCCCGTGGACGCCGGTGAACGACGCATCACCGTTACGACCATCTGTCCATGTGACTGCGCACGTTAGGGCGACCATGGCGACTCCCTATATCGACCCGTACCAGATCGACCCGTACCAGATCGATTCGTATCAGCAGACCGTCGACCCGCACCGGAACGCGCAGGAGGCGCGGCGCCGCGTCCTCGAGCTGGCCGCGTTCATGAAGCGCGAGGAGGCCGACGACGCCGCGCACCCGCGTTCGCGGGGCACCGCGTCCGGACACGCCGTCGACATGTTCCTGGCCCTGCTGCAGGACCGGCTCCCGGTCTGGCGGCGCATCCTCGACGACCTGATGTACCTGGTCGGCAAGGGCCGGGTGAGCGAGAACCTGCTGCCCATCGCGCGAGCGGGCATCGACTACTACTGCGAGGTCCAGGCGGCGGCGCTGCCCGCCTTCACCTCCCCCTCGGTCACCGTCCGCTTCCGCGAGGCGATGCGCGACAGCGACATCGGGCCGATGTCGGAGATCGTGCCGCTCACCGCGTACCTGGCGGCCGAGCAGCGGGCGGGGCGCGTCTCTCCCGGGGTCGTCCCGGTCGCCAGCGCCCGGCTGCTGCTCGCCGGGTGCTTCCGCCACGCCTACTACGAGACGCTTCTCGGCGCCGACGACTTCCTGCCGTCGCGGGACGAGGTCGCCGAGGAGATCGTCCGGGAGCTGAGGCTGGAGCCCCGGCCGGCCTGATCGCCCCCCGCGATCAACGGTGCCGGGCGGGCCACGCCGGGGTCCGGACGCTCGGAGGCCGGACGCCCCGGTCGAGTCCGGCCGCCACCGGTCCCGGACGGGCCTGGCCGCCGGCCGTGGCCGTCGACGCCAGGCGCGCCTGGTCGAACCGGGCCCACACCAGCGCGGCCAGGTCGGCGTCCACCCCCAGGGGGGCTGCGACCAGGTCGGCGCCGGACGTCTCCAGACGGTCCTGGAAGAAACCGGGGGCCAGGAGATAGGAGGCCAGTGCGATCCGCGGCGCGGGTCCCGAGCGCAGCCGCTCCAGAGCCTCGGCGACCGACGGGGTGCCCGTCGCGGCGAAGGCCGCGGTGACCGGGCGGGAGAGCCTGACCGACAGCAGCCGGGCCGCCGCCCGCACGTCGGCCAGCGCGGCCGGATCGGACGAGCCCGCCGCTCCCAGGACCACCGAGTCGGCGCCCCTCAGCCCCGCGGCGGAAAGCCGCCTGGCCAGGACGGCGGTGAGCAGCGGGTGCGGTCCCAGCGGGGCCGCCAGCACGGCGTCCGGCCTGGCCGCGGCGATCACGGAGGGCAGGTCGATGTGGACGTGGTAGCCGCCCGCCAGCAGCAGCGGGACCACCACGACGGGGCCGGGCAGGCCGGGCAGCACGTCGGCCAGCAGCGGCGAGCTGATCTCCAGGAACGCCTGCTCCACCCGCGTCCCCCGGCGGCCCCCGCGCACCAGGTCCCGCAGTCCGGCCAGGGTCTCCTCGCCCCTCGCGCTGCGCGTCCCGTGCCCGGCCAGGACCAGGGTCGTCACAGGCCTTCGCCCCGGTCGCAGGCCAGGCGGTAGCCGCGCTTGACGACCGTCTCGACGATCCCCGCGGGACCGAGGGCACGGCGCAGGCGGGTGATGGCCATCTCGACCGCGTGCTCGGCCGAGTCGCGCGACGGGCCGCCGGGGAGCACGGTCCGCAGGTCGGAGCGGGCCACCACGTGTCCCGGCTTGTCGGCCAGGCGCTTGAGGACCGCCATCGGCGCCGGTGGCAGCGGCTTCAGCTCGCCGTCCACCGCGACGGCGTGGCCGCGGATCTCCAGCCGGTGGCCGCCCGCGACCAGGCGGGTGACGCTGTGCTCGGGCAGGTGCCTGGCGAGGGTACGGGCCAGCGTGCCCAGGCGGGAGCGCTCGGGCTGCACGGTGGGCACCCCGCGCGCCTCCAGCGGTGCGGCGGTGACCGGTCCCACGCAGGCGGCGACGACCGGCCCGGCGAAGGCCGAGACCAGCGCGTCCTCCAGACCTTCCGCGCGGGCGGAGTTGAGCATGGCCAGCACGGCCGGGGCGCTGGTGAAGGCGACCGCGTCCACGCCGCCGGAGATCGCCTGGCTGACCAGGCGCCGCAGCGGCGACACGTCGCGGTAGGGCAGCCACCGGTAGACCGGCACCTCGATGACCTCCGCGCCCGCCTCGCGCAGCGCGGCCACGAAACCGGTCAGCGGCTCCCCGTGCAGCTGCACGGCGATGCGGCGCCCGCGCAGGTCCTGGGCGAGCAGGTGCTGCTTGACCTCCTCGCACGACTCCGTGGGCGGGGTCCAGTGGTCGGTCAGGCCCGCCGCCCTGACCGCGCCGCGCGCCTTGGGCCCGCGGGTCAGCAGCCGGGCGGCGGTCAGGTGCTCGGCGAGGTCGCCGGAGAGTCCCCAGCCCTCGGCCGCCGCCATCCAGCCGCGAAAACCGACGCCGGTGGTGACCACCACGTCGTCGATCGGGGCGGCCAGGCTGGCGCGGGTCGCGGCCAGCAGGTCGGCGTCCTCCGTCAGGGGCACCAGCCGGATCGCCGGGGCGCTCACCACCCTGGCGCCCCTGCGTTCCAGCAGCGCGCAGAACTCCTCGCGCCGCCGGGTGGCGGTTACCCCGATCGTGAACCCGGCCAGCGCGTCGGGCGCGGTCTCGGGAGAGCCGGTGGGCCCGTCCAGAACGGCGATGCTCATCTGTCGTTCACCACTCCTCGCTCGATGTTTCCTCGGTATCCGGGGTGTCCGGCCGCCCGCGGCCCCACCCCGTGCCCACCCGTGCTCACCCGGGGCCCACCTCCACCGTTCCGCCGGTGAGGCGGATCGGGTAGGTCGGCACGGCCACCGCGGGATCGTCCAGGCACACCCCCGTCGCGAGGGAGAACACCTGCTTGTGCATCGGGGAGGCCACCACGGGCTCGCCCGCCCTGGTTCCCACGATCCCCCGGGACATGACGTGGGCGCCGCTGAACGGATCGCGGTTGCCGATCGCGAACAGGGAACCGTCGAAGGCGCGGAACAGCGCGATCTGCCTGCCGTCGACGAGCGCGCACGCTCCGCGCTCGGGCAGCAGATCGGCGTAGGAACAGACCGCTGTCCAGGCGATCGTCTCCAGGTCTTCTCTCAGCTCCAGGTCTTCTCTCAGCGCGGTCATCGGTGAAGGCCTCCTCTCTTCGGGTTCTCAGGTCCTCGGGGTACGACGGTGGCGCTCCGGCACGGCCGGCGCGGGACACGGATCGGGCCGGATCAGGAACGGACCACCTCCAGCGGGATCAGGACCGGTTTCACCTGGTCGCGCTCGGGCTCGAAGGCGATCGACGGGTCCGGGGTCCCTGGGGCGTTGACGAAGGAGACGAAGCGCCGCAGCTTCTCCGGGTCCTCGATCGCGGCCCGCCACTCGTCGGTGTAACCGGCCACGTGCCGCTCCATCTGGGCCTCCAGGTCGGCGCAGATCCCCAGGGAGTCGTCCAGCACGACCTCCTTGACGTAGGCCAGGCCCTGGGCCTCCAGCCAGGCGGAGGTGCGCTGCAGGCGGTCGGCGGTACGGACGTAGAACATCAGGAACCGGTCGATGACGCGGACCAGCTCCTCGGTGCTCAGGTCGGAGGCGAACAGGTCGGCGTGGCGCGGGGTGAAGCCGCCGTTGCCTCCCACGTAGAGGTTCCAGCCCTGCTCGGTGGCGATGACGCCGAAGTCCTTGCCGCGGGCCTCGGCGCACTCGCGGGCGCAGCCGGAGACGGCCGACTTCAGCTTGTGCGGCGAGCGCAGGCCCCGGTAGCGCAGCTCCAGCGCGATGGCCAGGCCGACGGCGTCCTGCACCCCGTACCGGCACCAGGTCGAGCCCACGCAGGACTTCACCGTGCGCAACGCCTTGCCGTACGCCTGCCCGGACTCGAAGCCCGCGTCCACCAGCCGCTTCCAGATCAGCGGGAGCTGCTCCACCCGGGCCCCGAACAGGTCGATCCGCTGCCCGCCGGTGATCTTGGTGTAGAGGCCGAAGTCGCGGGCCACCTCTCCGATCACGATGAGCTTGTCCGGAGTGATCTCCCCGCCGGGGATGCGCGGCACCACCGAGTAGGTGCCGTTGCGCTGGATGTTGGCCAGGAAGTGGTCGTTGGTGTCCTGCAGGGCGGCCTGCTCGCCGTCGAGGATGTGGCCGTTGCCGAGCGAGGCGAGGATCGAGGCGACGACGGGCTTGCACACGTCGCAGCCGCGCCCGGTGCCGTGCTCGGCGATGATCTGCGAGAACGTGGTGAGGCCGCGCACCCGGACGATGTCGAACAGCTCCGCCCTGCTCTGCGCGAAGTGCTCGCACAGGGCCTTGGAGACCTCGACGCCCGAGGAGACGAGGATCTGCTTGAGCGTCGGGACGCAGCTGCCGCAGGTGGTGCCCGCGCGGGTGCACGCCTTGATGCCGGGGACGTCGGTGAGGCCGTGCTCGGCGATGGCCGCGCACACCTGGCCCTTGGTGACGTTGTTGCAGGAGCAGACCTGCGCGTCGTCGGGGAGGTCCGTGCTCGCCGGCCCGCCGGTGAACAACAGCTCGCTCGGCGAACCCGGCAGGTCGCGGCCGACGAAGGGCTTGAGGGTGTTGTACGGGGTGGCGTCGCCGACGCAGATCCCGCCGAGCAGGGTGCGGGCGTCGTCACTGACGAACAGCTTCTGGTAGACCCCGCCCACCGGGTCCATGAAGGTCACGTCCAGCGCGCCCTCCATCGCGCCGAACTGGGCGACCTCCACGCCGAGCAGCTTGAGCTTGGTCGACAGGTCGGCGCGGGTGAAGACCGCCTCGCCGCCGAGGATGCGGTCGGCGGCGACCTCGGCCATCGTGAAGCACGGCCCCACCAGCCCGTAGACCATGCCCTCGTGCAGGGCGCACTCGCCGATCGCGTAGATCGCCGGGTCGCTGGTGCGCATCCCGTCGTCCACGGCGATCCCGCCGCGCCCGCCGACCTCGAGACCGGCCTGCCTGGCCAGCTCGTCGCGGGGCCTGACGCCCGCGGAGAAGACCACGATCTGTGCCTCGACGGTCTCGCCGTCCGGCTTGACCAGGCCCGCCACCCGCCCGTCCGGGCCCGCGACGATCTCCTTGGCCCCCGCCTCGGTGTGCACGTTCAGGCCGAGCGCCTCCACGTGGCCGCGCAGGACGGCGCCGCCGCCCTCGTCGACCTGCCGGGGCATGAGCCAGCCGCCCATCTCCACGACGTGGGTCGCCAGCCCCAGGCCTCGCAGCGCGTCGGCGGCCTCCAGCCCCAGCAGCCCGCCGCCGATCACGACGCCGCTCGTGGCGTCCGAGGCGGCCGCCCTGATCGCGTCGAGGTCGTCGATCGTGCGGTAGACGAAGCAGCCGTCCAGCTCCCTGCCCGGCACCGGCGGCACGAACGGGCTGGAGCCGGTGGCCAGCACCAGCACGTCGTACGGCTCGCGGTGGCCGTCGGCGGTGACGACCTCGCGCGCCCGCCTGTCGATCTCCACGACCCTGGACGACAGCCGCAGCACGACCCCGTCCGGCGTCGGATAGGTGAGGTCCTCGACGCTCCTGCCCGCCAGGTAGGAGGTGAGCGCCACCCGGTCGTACGCCGGCCGGGGCTCCTCCCCCAGCACCGTGATCCTTCCCGCGAAGCCCTTGGCGACCAGCGCCTCGACCAGCCGATGCGATGTCGGTCCGTGTCCTACCACGACGAGCCGTGACATGGGTCGCTTTTCCCCTCTCGTCCGCTCCGCCCCAGCCTTCACAGGTGTCTGGGGGGGAAGTGAGACCGGCATGGATCCGATGGTGCTTTCAGGCGGTTTCACCCTGAGGTCTCCCCTGTTACCGATGTGCTACAAGCCGCTAACCGCGTTCACATTCACGATGAGGCGGATGTGAGTTGTCCGTCGGCCGGGACGGTGCCGGATGTGAGCCGAACGGGCGCCCGATACGCCGGGATCACACGCGCGCCGCCGCCAGGCTCGGCACGGATCCCGCGGTCCGCAGGTAGCAGGCCCAGGTGATGGCCGCGCACACCAGGTAGAAGGCGGCGAAGGAGGCCAGCGCTGCGCCCGCTCCCCCGGTCGCGGCGATGGAGCTACCGAATCCACGGTTGATGAAGAACCCGCCGAAGGCGCCGATCGCGGAGATGATCCCGATCGCGGCGGAGGCGTCCCGCTTCCCGACGGCCACGGCGGCCTCGTGGGCGTCCGTACCGGGGGCGACGCCCGCCACGGCCTTCGCCCGGAAGATCGCCGGAATCATCCGGTAGGTGGAGCCGTTGCCGATGCCGGTGGTGGCGACCAGGAGCATGTAGGCGCAGAAGAACAGCGCGAAGGCGTGCTGGGACAGGCCCTGCCAGACCAGCGCCGCCGCGCCCGCCATCGCGGCGAAGTTGACGAGCGTCACCCGCGCCCCGCCGAGCCGGTCCGACAGCCAGCCCCCGACCGGGCGGATCAGCGAGCCGAGCAGCGGGCCGATGAAGGCCAGCGCCACCAGGGAGGCCTGCTCGGGGAACTGGCTCTTGATGAGCAGCGGGAACGCGGTGGAGTAGCCGATGAAGGAGCCGAAGGTGCCGATGTACAGGACGGACATGATCCAGGTCTGGGCCCGGCCGGCGACCTTCAGCTGGTCGGCGGGACTGGCCTTGGCGGAGGTCAGGTTGTCCATGAAGAAGTAGGCGCCGATCGCGGCGGCCAGGATGAACGGGATCCAGAACAGCCCGGCGGCGGCCAGGCCGAACGCCCCGATCACCAGGGGCATGACGAGCTGTACGGAGCTGACCCCGATGTTGCCGCCCGCCGCGTTGAGCCCGAGCGCCGACCCCTGCCTGTCCTGGGGGTAGAAGTAGGTGATGTTGGCCATGCTGGAGGCGAAGTTGCCGCCGCCCAGGCCCGCCGTGGCCGCGATGACCAGGAAGACCCAGTAGGGGGTGGCCGGGTTGCCGACCGCGATGGCCAGCAGCACCGCGGGCACGAGCAGGAGCAGGGCGCTGACCACGGTGAAGTTCCGGCCGCCGAATCTGGCCGGGGCGAAGGTGTACGGGATGCGCAGCGCCGAGCCGATCAGGTTGGGCAGGGCGACGATCCAGAAGAGCTGGTCGGTGGAGAAATCGTAGGAGCCGAGCTGCACGGTCACGATGCTCCACACGGTCCACAGCGTGAATCCGAGGTGCTCGGCGAAGATGGAGAAGATCAGGTTCCTGCGGGCCACCTTCCTGCCGTGTCCCTGCCAGAAGTCGGGGTCGTCGGGCCGCCAGTCGCTGATCCAGGGCTTGGCCATCTTTCCTCCTGCGGTTTCGGGCGGGCTTCGATCCCGAAATCTAAGAGGGCGGCATTACGCACATTTACTATCTGTGATGGTGCGCCGGTTACGTGTGACTAACCATGGAAATACGCAATGCACACGTCGCACAGCGGCAACATTCCGGAAACACGAGGGGTGAGGGGGTAACGGTTGAGTCAGCGCGACAATGGGAATCGTCTCCGGTGCCCATTCGTTCGCTTCGGGGAGTGCGCGTGGCCGTCCAGCCGATCCGACCGTTCACCGATCCCGTGCTTCGCACGGTGTCCGAGCCGGTGACCACCTTCGACCGCGCGCTGCGCGTCCTGGTCAAATCGCTCCAGGCCACGATGCGGGCCGGGAGGGGCCGCGCGGGACTGGCCGCGCCGCAGATCGGCGTCCCCCTGAGGGTCGTCGTCTACGAGCTGGACGGCAAGTCCGGTCACCTGGTCAACCCGCGCCTGGAGCTGTCCGAACGGAAGATCGTGGCCGACGAGGCATGCCTGTCCGCGCCCGGCCGCTGGTGGCCGCTGGAACGCTCCTACATGGTCACCGCCCGTGGTCGCGACATGTTCGGCAAGCCCGCCACCGTCCGCGCCCTGGGCGTGCTCGCCCGCGTCCTGCAACACGAGGCCGACCACCTCGACGGCACCCTCTTCGTCGACCACCTCCCCGAGGAGGAGCGCGAGCGATTCCTCGCCTCGATCTCGTGACTTGCGCATCGCGGAGGCATCGGATACCATCGTCTGGTTGCAGTCGTAGTTCTCAGCTTAGCCTTATCATCTCAAGTGCTTATGAGAAGTCCGCCGACAGCGGACGTTACACAGTTTCTCCGGATGGTTTCCGCGGGTGCATGGTAGGGTCCGCAACGCAGCCCCGTGCCGCCGACCTGGTGGTTCGGTGAGGCTCCCAATGAGGAGAAGTAGTTTTGTCTGAGGGCACCGTTAAGTGGTTCAACGCCGAAAAGGGCTTCGGATTCATCGCACCGGATGACGGCACCGCCGATGTCTTCGTGCACTACTCGGCTATCAACTCCGGCGGCTACCGCAGCCTGGAGGAGAACCAGCGTGTCAGCTTCGTCACCACGCAGGGCCAGAAGGGCCCGCAGGCCGACCAGGTTCAGGTCATCTGACCTGGTTTGACCTCAAAGGCTTCAGGCTGAGCCCGCACCGCGCAAGCGGTGCGGGCTCAGTCGTCTCTCAGGGCCGTTTCCCGCGCCGCCGTGCCCCCGGGAACGCCGCCGTGCCCCCGGGAACGCCGCCGTGCCCCCGGGTTCCGGGCGCCGCCGCGCCCCCGGGGGCGGCACCGCCCGGAACCCGGGACCCTAGAGCGCGACCCCGAGCAGCGCGTCCACGGTCTCCCTGACGAGGACCGGCGCGTCCGGGTCGCTGCCCCCCTCGGACAGGGCTCGCTCGGCCCAGTCGTCGACGACCGCGAGGGCGCCCGGGGCGTCCAGGTCGTCGGCCATCCGGGCGCGCACCCTTTCGAGCACGACACCGGCGTCGGGGCCGGTCTGCAGCCCCGCCGCCGAACGCCAGCGCGCCAGCCGTACCTCCGCCGAGCCCAGCTGCCCGGAGGTCCACTCCCAGTCGGAGCGGTAGTGGTGCGCCAGCAGGGCGAGCCGGATGGCCATCGGGTCGGTCTCCTTGCGCAGGCGGGAGACGAAGACCAGGTTGCCCTTCGACTTGGACATCTTCTCGCCGTCCAGGGCGACCATGCCCGCGTGCACGTAGGCCTTCGCGAAGGGCCACTCCCCGCACGCCACGTGGCCCTCGTGGGCGCCGCACTCGTGGTGGGGGAAGATCAGGTCAGAGCCCCCGCCGGCGACGTCGAAACCGCTGGACAGGCTCGCCAGGGCGATCGCGGTGCACTCGATGTGCCAGCCGGGCCGGCCCTGGCCGAACGGCGAGGGCCAGGACGGCTCCCCCGGGCGCTCCGCGCGCCAGAGCAGCCAGTCGAGCGGGTGCTTCTTGCCCGGCCGGTCCGGATCTCCCCCGCGCTCGCCGAACAGGGCGAGCATGCGCTCCTCCGAGTAACCGGAGACGGCCCCGAACTTGGGGGCCGCGGCCACGTCGAAGTAGACGTCGCCGTCGAGGACGTAGGTGGCGCCCTTGTCGCGCAGCGACACGATCAGGTCGGCGACCTGGTCGATCGCCTCGGTCACGGCGACGTAGTCGCGCGGCGGCAGGATGCGCAGCGCCTCCATGTCGGTCCGGAACAGCTCGATCTCACGCTCGGCCAGGTCGCGCCAGTCGACGCCGGTCTGCCCGGCACGTTCCAGCAGGGGGTCGTCGACGTCCGTGGCGTTCTGGGTGAAGTGCACCTCGTGACCGGCGTCGCGCCAGGCCCGGTTGACCAGGTCGAAGGCGAGATAGGTGTTGGCGTGGCCCAGATGGGTGGCGTCGTAGGGTGTGATGCCGCAGACGTACATCCGCGCCGTGCGGCCCGGCCTGGTGGGGCCGACCTCTCGCGCGGCGGTGTCGAACAGCCGCAGCGGGACACCGGCACCGGGAAGCCGAGGAACCTTCGGCTCAGACCACGATCTCATAAAATGAAGCCTATCCAGCGGTTAGACCACCCCGATCGGCTCGGGGTGGTGGATGTACGGGCACTCACCTCAACTCCGGTGGCCGGCCGGATCATTCCGGGCGGACCTCGCGGAAGGCGCCCGGATCGCGAGGGTCGGCGGTGAAGTCGTAGCGGACGCCGCCGGGCGCCAGGGCCAGCAGGGTGACGGAGCCGGAGCCGAAGGTCCGCCCGTCGGGCAGCTCGTGACGGACGATCATCGTGCGGGGGTCCTCGGAGGGAATCCCCGCCCCGGTGGCGAGCTCCCGCCACTCCTCCCAGGGGCCCTCCAGCTCCGAGGGGCGGCCCGCCTTGGCGAACAGGGGGCGGAAGAACGCCACCCGCTCGTTCTCCGCACCGCGCTCCCAGCCGCTGTTGACGATCATGTGGGTTCCCGGGGGAAGGTCGTCCCGCTCCAGGGTGATCCCGTCCCAGTGCCACAGGCGGGCCCCGGCGGGATCGGCCCGCAGCAGGTGGAAGGGGTCGTAGTGCCCGAGGTCGCCCTCCACGGGCCCGCCTCCGGCCGCCGCCAGGAGCGGCAGGCCGCCCCGCGAGCGGCGGGCCTCCTCGGGGGCGAGCACGCCGAGGCCGTTGAGGAGGGCTCCGACCCGCCTGGCCTCGGGGTCGACGGCCAGCCAGGTGCCGCCTCCCCGGAGGTCACGCCCGCCGATCAGGCCGGGCCGGCTCTCCGGCCAGTGCCGGGCCGGGGGAACCCAGGGGCGGTCGGTGAACTCGTCGCGCACCCCGACCACGATCAGGGGGATCTCGGCGCTCGGATCGATGCTGACGACAACCGTGCACATGCCCGGAGGCTACGCCCCCGCGAGGGGCGTGCGCGGACCGGGGCCCTCCATCGGGAGGAAGACCGAGGTCGAACGAGGTCAGCCGAAGTCACGGAAGCCACGGAAGCCACGGCGAGGACGCCCCCGGCTCGCCGGTCCCGCTCCCCGCGGGACGCCCGGCGCCCGGGGCGGGAGACCACCGCGCGAGGGCCTCAGATCGGCGGCCAGGGGATGGCGGGCCAGTCCTTGGAGGGAAGGGGGTGCAGGCCGGTGTCGAGCAGCCTGCGGACCCGCGACCAGGTGGCCTCGACCTCGTGGAGGGTGAGGAGCTCGCGGAGGCGGCGGCCGAGGCGGCCCTGCTCCAGGTCGGTCTCGAGGCGGGTCAGGACGTTCATGGCCTCGCGGGACAGTGGCTTGCCGCGCCACTGCCACAGCACGGTGCGGAGCTTGTCCTCGGCCGAGAAGGAGACCCCGTGGTCGACGCCGTAGACGTGGCCGTCGGCGAGCGGCAGCAGATGACCGCCCTTGCGGTCGGCGTTGTTGACGATGGCGTCGAAGACGGCCATCCGCCGCAGCGAGGGCTGGCGGCTGCGGATCAGCACCATCAGGTCGGTCTCGGGGTCGGTGTCGATCCACAGCTGGCACATTCCCGGGCCGAAGGGGCCGTCGCGGTAGACGGTGGGCGGCACGATCCGCCAGCCGGTCGCCGCGGAGACCTCGTAGGCGGCGACCTCGCGGGCCGCCAGGGTGCCGTCGGGGAAGTCCCAGAGGGGGCGTTCGCCCCGTACCGGCTTGTACACGCAGGCCGCCGCGAGCCCGCCGAGCCGGACCGAGCAGTAGAGCGTCATGTTGGTCGCCTCGACCAGGCGGCCCGCCACGTCCAGTTGGCCGTCACGGAGCAGACGCGTCGCGGTCTCGTCGTCCAGCCCCGCGGCCGGCGCCGCACTCAGCGTCGGCTCGCTCTCAGCACTCATTCGCCTCCTCCAGCAGATGAAGCGCTATTACCCCGGTAACCGTTGAGCCGCACACAAATATGCCCCTCGGGATCGAGAGGCTGGGCGCAGAGCGGGCAGGGCGGGCGGCCGGCCGCGACGAGCGCCATGGCCCGCTTGGTGAAGGCCCTCGCGGCGCCGGCACTGATGTGCACCCGCAGCACCGTGGGCTCGACGAGCGGGGACGGCTCGAACTCCTCGTCCTCGGCGACGGCCTCCTTGGCCTCGATGACCACCTGCGCGGCCTCGGGGTCCCAGGCCAGGGCCATGACGCCGACGCGGAAGTCCTCGCTGATCGGCATGTCGAGGGGGGCGTTGTCCGCCAGCGCGGCCGGGGCGACGGCGGGCACGGGAACGTTGCCCTCACCGCGTCGCAACACCTCGTCGAGCAGCTCGTCGAGGCGGTCGGCCAGCGCCGCGACCTGGAACTTCTCCAGGGCCACGGTGGTCAGCCTGCCCTGGCCCCGCGCCTGCAGGAAGAAGGTTCGTGATCCCGGTTGCCCCACGGCACCGGCCACGAACCTCTCGGGTGGATCGTAGTCGAAGACCGGCATAGCCCGACCTTACGTGGTTCCGGATCCGCCGCCGACTGCGGCATCGCTCCCGGTGGGATTTTCTCCCCCGTCCTCGCCCTCCGAACCCTCCCCGAGGCGCAATCCGGCCACATCTCCGCCCAGGTCGTTGAGCCTGAGCACGAAGGGACGCAAGGGGGTGTAGCGAATGGCGGTGAGCGACGCCGGATCAGCCGTTATCCGCTGGAACTGGTCCAGGTGGAGTCCCATGGCGTCGGCCACGATGGCCTTGATCACATCTCCGTGGCTGCAGACGAGATAGACCGCCTTCGGGCCCAGGCGCTCGTTCCACTCCCTGACGGCCGTCACGGCGCGGTGCTGCACGGCGGACAGGGATTCTCCCCCGGGGAACGTCACCGCGCTCGGGTGGGCCTGCACGACCGGCCAGAGAGGGTCCTTGGCGAGCTCGGCGATCGGGCGGCCCGTCCAGTCGCCGTAGCGGCACTCGCCGAAGCGCTCGTCGGTCAGCACCTCCGCCTCCCGCCGCCCAGCGGCGACCGCCTGCGCGGTCTCCTGGCAGCGTTCCAGCGGGCTGGAGACGATCGCGTCGAGCTCCAGGGTGGTCAGCCGCGCGGCGAGCGCCTCCGCCTGGGCCCGTCCCGCGTCACTGAGGTGCACATCCGGGGTCCAGCCGGCGAGGACCGGACCGGTGAGGTGGGTAAGGCCGTGTCTGGCCAGCAACAAGGTCGTCACGCGGGCAAGTCTTGCAGCCTTCACTCCACTACTTTTAAGTGGCCGGGCGGTAACCTGGCCGGATCATGGAGCAGCGCTATGTGGGCCGGAGCGGCTTGTCGGTGTCCCGCCTGGGACTGGGGACGATGACATGGGGACGTGACACCGGCGCCGAGGAGGCCGCGGCGCAGCTCCGCACGTTCGCCGAGGCCGGCGGCACGCTCATCGACACCGCCGACGTCTACACCGGCGGCGACGCCGAACGGCTGCTCGGGCGGCTGCTGCGCGACTCCGTACCGCGTTCGGAGCTGGTGCTGTCCACCAAGGCCGTGCTCACCCCTGCCGGGCGCAGGCCCCGCGACGCCTCCAGGAAACACCTGGTCGCCGCGATCGACGCCTCCCTGACCCGCCTGGGCGTCAACGAGGTCGACCTGTGGCAGTTGCACGCCTTCGACCCCGACGTCCCGCTGGAGGAGACCCTGGCCGCCGTGGACGCCATCGTGTCCTCGGGGCGGGCCGCGTACGCCGGGGTGTGCGACTACGCGGGCTGGCAGCTGGCGACCGCGGCCGTGGGGCAGCGGGCGGTCCCCGGCAGGGTGCCGATCGTCGCGGCCCAGGTCGAGTACTCGCTCCTGGCCAGGGAGGCCGAGCGCGAGTTGATCCCGGCCGCCGAGCACGTCGGCGCGGGAGTGCTCGCCTGGTCGCCGCTCGGGCGCGGGGTCCTCACCGGGAAGTACCGGACGGGCATCCCCGCGGACTCCCGGGCCGCGACCCCGCACTTCGCCGACTTCGTCACCCCCTACCTCGACGAGCGGTGCCGCCGGGTCGTGGAGTCGGTGACGACCGCCGCCGAGGGGCTGGGCGTCTCACCGCTGTCGGTGGCCCTGTCATGGGTACGCGACCAGCCGGGGGTGGCCTCCGCCATCGTCGGCGCCCGCACCCACGCGCAGCTGTCCGGGGTGCTCCAGGCCGAGGACCTGGCGCTGCCCGTGGAGATCAGGGAGGCGCTCGACGACGTGTCCGCGGACTGAGGCGCGGCACCGGAGAGGCTCCGGTGCGGACGGCCTCCCGGGAAGGACGGCCTCCCGGGAAAAGGGACGGTGTCACAGGAGAACGAACGAGAAACCGAACGAGAATTCGTCTCGCGTATCACTAGTCGATACCGAATGACGACTTTCCGTGGAAAAAACGGGCCTCCCTACAAAACTGTCAAACAGGTGGCAGGGGGACACCTGGACGTCGGCGAGATTCATGGCCGGCGTCCGGCCGGGGCGAAGGAGACGAGTGCGAACTGCGATGGCGGCAGGCGTTCTGGCGCTGGCGCTGGGGGGTGGGATCCCGGCGGTCGCCGTCGTGCCCGTGAGCGCCGCCCGGGCGAGTGCCGTCGCGTGGCTGGACGACTGCGATCACGAAGGGCTGCTGGGCACGGTGACGGGCCGGGTCTGCCAGGCCGTGGACGGCGTCGTGGACGGCCTCACGGAGGGCATCTCCCCGCCCGCCCCCTCATCGGCGCCCTCCGGCGGTGACGCCACCCGCGGCAACGCCGAGAACAACCCCGAGAACGGCAGGGAGAACAACGCCGAGACGCCCGCCGAGACGGAGAGCCCGGCACCGGCCCCCTCGCCCACCAGGACCTCGTCGGGCAGGCGGCCGTCCACCGTGAAGGAGGAGGAGAGGTCCTCCGGTGGCACGCAGGCGCCCCGGACCCAGGCCCCCGCCGACGCCTGCGGGGCCGCGGCCTCCGCCAAGTGCGCCGACTCGCCGGTGGCCCCCCTCCTCGAGGAGTCACAGGAGCCCGGGACCTCCGAGACGCCCTGGGCCAGGGCGTCCCCGAGCCCCAGCCCGTCGGCGACCCCCTCGGCGAGCCCCTCGCGGGACCAGGACGCCGCCCCGGCCAGAAAGAGTCCGGTTCCGGTGCCGACCGACCGGCCGCCGTTCCCCCGGACGCCGCTCCCGGACACCAGGACGCTCACGACCGAGGTGGGCGAGCCGGCGGCCCCCAGGCCGTCGCCCGTGGTCGACGCCGAGGCGCCCCGGGTGGAGTTGCTGTGGCCCGCCCCGCTGATGGAGAAGCTCCAGCGGCAGATGCCGGACGGGCACCCGGTGACCCCCAGCCGGTCGTCCGACACGGCGAGCACCGTGCTCACCACGACGGTGCTCGTCTCGGCCATCCTCGCGGTCCGCCTGCTGTACAGCAGGCGGAGGGTCAGAGAGTCGATACCGTTCGAGCCGGCTCCGCCGGGACACCACCGGGTGGCCTGACCGCACCGCCCCGGCCCGCGGTCCCCGGTCCGGCCTCTTCACGGCCGCCGCGGCCTCGCCGCCTCGGCACGACACCGGCCCGGCCGATCACCGCCCGCCGGGCCGGGAACGGCTCAGGCTCCGATGGCGTGGACGCCGCCGTCGACGTGGACGATCTCGCCGGTCGTGGCGGGGAACCAGTCGGACAGCAGGGCGACACACGCCTTGGCCGCCGGGATCGGGTCGTTGATGTCCCAGCCGATCGGGGCCTTGGCGGGCCAGCTCTCCTCGAACTCGACGAAGCCGGGGATGCTCCTGGCGGCCATGGTCCTGATCGGGCCCGCGGCGACGAGGTTGACCCGGATGCCCTGCTTGCCGAGATCGCGGGCCAGGTAGCGGGAGCAGGACTCCAGGCCGGCCTTGGCCACGCCCATCCAGTCGTACACCGGCCAGGCCTTCGTGGCGTCGAAGTCGAGGCCGACGATCGCGCCGCCCTCCTTCATGAGCGGGAGCGCGGCCACCGCGAGCGACTTGAACGAGTACGTGGAGACCTGGACGGCGGTCGCCACGTCCTCCCAGGAGGTGTTCAGGAAGTTGCCGCCCAGGGCGGTCTGCGGCGCGAAGCCGATGGCGTGCACCACCCCGTCCAGGCCGCCGAGGTGCTCGCCGACCCGGTCGGCCAGGGAGTCGAGGTGCTCGGTGTTGGTGACGTCGAGCTCCAGCACGGGGGGCGGCTCCGGCAGGCGCTTGGCGATGCGCTCGACCAGGCTGAGCCGGCCGAATCCGGTGAGCACGATCTGCGCGCCCTCCTCCTGGGCCAGCTTGGCCACCGAGAAGGCGATGGAGGCGTCGGTGAGCACCCCGGTGACGAGGAGCCGCTTGCCTTCGAGAATTCCCATGTCAGTGCCCCATTCCCAGGCCGCCGTCGACGGGGATGACGGCCCCCGTGATGTAGGCGGCGTCCTCGCCGGCCAGGAACCTGACCACGCGCGCGATCTCCTCCGGGGCGGCGTACCGGCCCAGCGGGATGCTCTTCCGGATCTGCTCCTGGTAGACCTCGTCCAGCTCGGCCGTCATGTCGGTCTCCACGAAGCCGGGGGCGACCACGTTGACGGTGATGTTGCGCGAGCCCAGCTCCCTGGCGGCCGACCGGGCGAAGCCGATCATCCCGGCCTTGGAGGCGGCGTAGTTGCTCTGCCCGGCCGAGCCGAGCATGGCGACCACCGAGGAGATCAGCACGATGCGCCCGCGCTTGAGGCGCAGCATGCCGCGGGTGGCGCGCTTGGCGACCCGGTAGGCGCCGGTCAGGTTGGCGTCGATGACGTCGGTGAAGGTCTCCTCCTTCATCATCGGCAGCAGCGTGTCCCTGGTGATGCCGGCGTTGGCGACGAGCACCTCGACCGGGCCGAACTCGGCCTCGACCTTCGCGAAGGCGGCGTCCACGTCGGCCGTGCTGGTGACGTCGCAGCGCACGCCGAACAGGCCCTCTGGGGGCTGGCCGGAACGGTAGGTGACGGCGACGTCGTCGCCTGCCTGAGCGAGTTCGCGGGCGATCGCGAGGCCGATGCCGCGATTGCCGCCGGTTACGAGAACAGATCGAGCCATGGTCAGACGGTATCGGCTACCGGGGGGTAACCACCTTGTCCGGGAGGGACAAGATCACAGGGCTAGGATCGTTGACATGCGCCAGATCGACTCCGACTTCCTCGCCCTGCCTCTGCGCCGGCTGGCGGACGCGGCCCTGCAGCGCGCCCGGGACCTGGGCGCCGAGCACGCCGACTTCCGGCTGGAGCGCATCCGCGGGGAGACCCTGCGCCTCTCCGACGCCGCGCTGGAAGGTTCCATCGACGCCGACACCCTCGGTTACGCCGTACGGGTCGTCAAGGACGGCACCTGGGGCTTCGCCGCGGGCATCGAGCTCACCCCCGAGGCGGCCGTCAGGGTCGCCGAGCAGGCGGTGGAGGTGGCGGTCGTCTCCGCGGCGGTCAACCGCGAGCCCGTCGAGCTGGCCCCCGAGGCGGTGCACTCCGACGTCACCTGGATCTCCTCCTACGAGGTCGACCCGTTCGAGGTGCCGATGCGCGACAAGGCGGCGCTGCTCGCCGACTGGTCGGGCGACCTGCTGAGGGATCCCGGGGTGGACCACGTCCAGGCGTCGCTGATGCAGGTCAAGGAGCAGAAGTTCTACGCCGACACGGCCGGGACCACCACCACGCAGCAGCGGGTGCGCGTCCATCCCCGGCTGAACGCGACGAGGGTGCTGGACGGCCGCTTCGACTCGATGCGGACGCTCGCCCCGCCCGTCGGCCGGGGGTACGAATACCTCACCGGCACCGGCTGGGACTTCCCCAAGGAGCTGGCGCGCATCCCCGAGCTGCTGGAGGAGAAGCTCCGGGCCCCCTCCGTCGAGGCGGGGCTGTACGACCTGGTGGTCGACCCGTCGAACCTGTGGCTGACGATCCACGAGTCGATCGGGCACGCCACCGAGCTCGACCGTGCCCTCGGCTACGAGGCGGCGTACGCCGGGACGAGTTTCGCCACCTTCGACCAGCTGGGCAAGCTGGTGTACGGCTCGCAGGCGATGAACGTGACCGGTGACCGCACCGTCGAGCACGGCCTGTCCACGATCGGCTACGACGACGAGGGGGTGGCGACCAGGGAGTTCGACATCGTCTCCGACGGCGTCCTGGTCGGCTACCAGCTCGACCGGCGGATGGCGCTGCTGAAGGGCCTGGGCGCCTCCAACGGCTGCGCCTTCGCCGACTCCCCCGGCCACACCCCGATCCAGCGGATGGCCAACGTGTCGCTGCGCCCGGCGCCCGACGGCCCCACCACCGAGGAGCTGATCTCCGGCGTCGACCGGGGCATCTACGTGGTCGGCGACAAGAGCTGGTCCATCGACATGCAGAGGTACAACTTCCAGTTCACCGGTGAGCGGTTCTATCTGATCGAGAACGGCAGGCTCACCGAGCAGCTGCGCGACGTCGCCTACCAGGCCACGACGACCGACTTCTGGCGGTCGATGGCGGCGGTCGGCGGGCCGCAGACGTACGTGCTGGGCGGGGCGTTCAACTGCGGCAAGGGGCAGCCGGGCCAGGTCGCGCCGGTCAGCCACGGCTGCCCGTCGGCGCTCTTCCACGGCGTGCGCATCCTCAACACCGTCCAGGAGAGTGGCAGTTGAGCACGCACGGCGAACGGGTGGGAGAAGGCGCCGGCCAGGAGGTCCGGCGGGAGAGGAACGGGATGACCCCCCAGGAAATGATCGAGAGGGTTCTCGAACTCTCCACGGCCGACGACAACGTCGTGATCGTGGACGAGACCTCGAGCGCCAACCTGCGCTTCGCGGGCAACACCCTCACCACCAACGGCGTGTCCCGTTCCGCGCAGCTGACCGTGATCTCCATCGTGGGCCGCGGTGTGGGCGTGGTGTCGCGGGCGGCGGTCCGCCCCGGCCAGCTCGACGACGTCGTGGCCGCCGCCGACCACGCCGCCGAGGACGCGCGACCGTCCGAGGACGCCCGGCCGCTGCTGGAGGGCAGCCGCTCGGACGACTGGGACGCCCCCGCGGAGACGACCTCGATCGGGGTGTTCGGCGCCTTCGCCCCCGCCCTGGGCGAGACCTTCGCCACGGCCGAGGCCGGCGGGCGCAGGCTGTACGGGTTCGCCGAGCACATCGTCACGACGACCTTCGTGGGCACCTCGACCGGCACCCGGCTGCGGCACACCCAGCCCACCGGCCGCCTGGAGCTGAACGCCAAGTCGCCCGACATGAGGCGCTCGGCGTGGACCGGCGTGTCCACCCGCGACTTCTCCGACGTCGACGTGGCGGCCCTGGACGCCTCGCTGGCCCGGCGCCTGGAGTGGGCGAGGAACCGCGTCGAGCTGCCCGCGGGCCGGTACGAGACGCTGCTGCCGCCGACGGCCGTGGCCGACCTGATGACGTACCTGTACTGGACGGCCGGAGCGCGCGACGCCCTGGAGGGGCGCACGGTCTTCTCCAGGCCCGGTGGCGGCACCCGCGTCGGCGACGTCCTGTCCGAGCTGCCGGTCCGCCTGTACGGCGACCCCTCGGCGCCGGGCGTCGAGTGCCCGCCGTTCGTGGTGGCGCACGCCTCCGGCCGGGAGAACTCGGTGTTCGACAACGGGCTGCCGCTGGAGCCCACCGACTGGATCTCCGGCGGCAGGCTGGCCAACCTGCTGCAGACCCGGCACTCGGCCGAGCTGACCGGCCTGCCGGTGACCCCGGCCGTCGACAACCTGATCATGCGGGGGCCCGAGGGCGGGCGGTCGCTGGAGGAGATGATCGCCTCCACCGAGCGCGGCCTGCTGCTCACCTGCCTGTGGTACATCCGCGAGGTCGACCCGCAGACGCTGCTGCTGACCGGGCTGACCCGCGACGGCGTCTACCTGGTGGAGAACGGCGAGGTCGTGGGCGAGGTGAACAACTTCCGCTTCAACGAGAGCCCGGTGGACCTGTTGCGCCGCCTCACCGAGATCGGCGCCTCCGAGCAGACCCTGCCGCGCGAGTGGAGCGACTACTTCAACCGCGCGATCATGCCCCCGATCCGGGTGCCCGACTTCAACATGTCGACGGTGAGCCAGGCCAGCTAGGCCCTCGCCGATACGGGCCGTTCAGCGCTGGACGAGCGGGATGGTGTGCACCGTCTCCCAGCGCTGGCCCGCCACCACGCGGGCGGTGGCGTCGGTGAGGTCGTAGACGACCGACCAGCGGGTGTGCGGCTGGGCGACCCGCCGGAGCAGGCCCATCGCGTCGCGCCAGTCCCGGGTGGCGGGCAGCCCCTCGGCGAGCGTGCGGTAGCGGTGGTCGGCCCGGCGCTGGGCGGCGGACGTGCCGGTCATGCCGAAGTTGGTGAGCATGCGGTCGTCGATGACGTTGAGCCTGCCCCCGGCGTACTCCACGACGGCCGACCCGCCCGCCGCGTCGGCGATGAGGTAGTGGATCTGCGGCCCGATCGTGAAGTCGACGTCGTAGCGGCGCATGATCGCCAACGCCTCGTCCACGGTCGCCGCCTTGTCGAGCATCATCCGGATGACGCGCACGCTGGTGATGTCGGGGCGGTCGGGAGAGCGGGCGGGCAGCCCGCCCTCGGGCGACGTGGCCATGCCGATCGCCAGGCCCTTCTCGTTGACCCCGTCGTAGGGGGCGAGCACCGCGTGGGCCATCCTGCGGCGGTCGGGCGCGGCGGACAGGTCCGGCGGCGCGGAGCCTCCGATCAGGTGGAACAGGTCGACGACGGAGACCGAGGCGTAGCCGTCGGGCGGGTCGGCGTGCACGATCAGCGCCGGGTTGGGATCCCAGTCGAAGTTGCGGCCGAACAGCGGCCGGTCGCCGCCGAGGGCGAACAGGGAGCAGGCCCAGCCGTCGGCGCGCCCCGCCAGTTCCTCCTCCCCCAGGGGCGCCTCGAGGTCGTACGACCCGTGGTAGGTCATCTCGTACAGCGGCAGGTCGTCGATCTTGCGGAGACTGCCTGTCGTCCGCGCGACGTCGGCGGCGCTCTGGCGCAGCAGCGGTTCCTCCCGCGTTCCGGCTCGCGACCCGGCGTCGGCGGTGTCGGTGGCGGTGGTGGCGGGCGTGGCGGGCGTGGCGGGCGTGGCCCGCGGCGCGGCGGCCGTGGGAACGGTGGTGGGCGTGGTTCGCGAAACGGCCCCGGTGGCGGCGGGCACTGTGGCGGGCACCGGGGGCGCGCCGCCCGCGGGGGTGGCGCAGCCGGCCGGGAGGATCACCGCCGCGGCCAGCGCGGCCCGTGCCACCGCCCCCGCCGCCGCGCCGGGCGGCCTTCCCGCCCTCGGACCCCGGGTCTCCTTCATCCCCGTAGTCTGCGGCACCGGACACCCGTCGTACAGGCTCAGTCGTCCTCCAGGCGGAATCCGATCTTCATGCCGACCTGGAAGTGGCCGATCTCCCCCTCCTCGATGTGCCCTCTGATCTCGGTCACCTCGAACCAGTCGAGATGGCGCAGGGTCTGGGAGGCGCGGCGGACCCCGTTGCGGACGGCGGCCTCGACGCTCTCCCCCGAAGTGCCGACTATCTCGGTCACCCGATACGTTCGATCTGTCATCCCCTGCTTCTTCCCGGAAAGCCACGATTACATGACCGTTCGCACCCAGCCGATATGAGGCCTAGATTGGGAATCGTGAAGGGATGGCGCAGGCGCCCGGTGGTTCATCAGGTGACGGATGCCCAGCCCTCCCTGAGCGCCGACATCGGCAAGCGCGAGAAGAGCTACTTCATCAAGATGGGGATCCGGCTGATCTGCCTGGTCCTCGCCTTCACGGTGCCCGCTCCGATGCCCGTGCGGCTGCTACTCTTCGCCGGAGCGATCTTTTTGCCATACGTTGCCGTGATCGGGGCCAACGCGCCACCGCGCGGGGTTCCGCATGTCCCTGACATGGAAGATTCCGGACAAAGCGAGATTCCACGCCACCGACGCGAGATCGGGTCGTGACTAAGTCTTGACGCACCCCAAGGGTAGTAGGTGTACGCTTTAGCCAAGTGCCCTGGTCCCCCGTCGGGGCACTGTTGCCGGCGTTCCGGGCCCCCGTCGGAACGCCGATGAAGCGACGCCGGGTGGTTTGCCCCCGTAACCACCCGGCGTCGCCCTTTTCTCAGACTTTTACATTAAAGCGCCTCGGCTTTTGGCATTATTTGTCGCCCAGCGTCTCGGTCGTCGCCTGTTCCCAGTTGCGCGCCAGCGTGGTCAGCCTTTCCACGGCGTCCGGCGGCGCCGTGCCCGCCCCCTGTGCCAGGCCGAGCAGATAGGCCGTCAGCGGCGCGGCCGGCCTGGCCACCCCGTGCGCGACCTCCTTGGTCAGGTCCAGCACCTCGTCGCGGTCCATCACCGCGGGATCGATGCCCAGCTCCCGGCAGACCAGCGCGGTCCACTCCGTCAGCACGTTCACATCTCGCTCCTTGTCCGCGGTCGCGCCCGTCCCGCGCCGTCACCGCTCTCGCGGCCCTCGCCGGAACCCACGCCTCCGCCGTCGGAGCCCGGCTCCACCGTCCGGGCCCGTTGTAGATCGTCCATGGTGTCGCAATCGAACCACGGCTGCCCGGTGAGACGAAGCGTGACCGGGGCGAGCGGGGCGAGCAGCCCGTGCAGCGACCGCCCCTCGTAGCGGGCGAGCGCCCGCGCCAGGCTCCGCGCGTGCCACACTCCGGCGAGCCACTGCTCGCGCCCGCCGTCGTCGAGGAGCACCGCCCCTGCCCGGGGCCCGCCCGCCTCTCCGGCGCGCGTCCCGGCCCCGCCCGGAGAGGGCCCCGTTCCCGCGTACGGCGCCGTGTCCTGCCCGTCCCCCGCCCCGGCGGCGTCCAGCAGCGCGTTCACGTGCTCGGCGGTCAGGAACGGGAGATCGGCGGCGAGCAGCGCCACCCACGGCGCGGTCACCTCGGCCAGGCCCGCCCGAAGCGCCGGGACGGGGCCGCCTCCCGGCGGGTCCTCACGCCGGAAGATCGCGCGCGGCAGCCCGGGGCGGGGCGGCCCGACGACGATCAGCCGTGCCGCGCCGGGCACGGCGGCGGCCACCGACTCGACCAGCGGGCGGCCGGAGACGTGCAGGCCGGGCTTGTCCCGCCCGCCGAGCCTTCGCGCGAGACCGCCAGCCAGGATGCAGGCGTCGTGGCGGGCGGTCATCGGACACCTCCGGGTCTCCGGGCGGGGACGTCAGCCGCCGATGGCGGACATCGGGCGGGACGGCTGCAGGAAGGTCGGGTCGTCGATGCCGTGACCGGCCTTCTTGATCCGGACCGCGGATCGCCAGCGCTCGGCGATCTCGTCGTCCCCGGCGCCCGCGCGCATCGCGGCCCTCAGGTCGGACTCGTCGGTGGCGAACAGGCAGTTGCGGATCTGACCGTCGGCGGTGAGCCGTACCCGGTCGCACGCGCCGCAGAACGGCCGGGTGACCGAGCCGATGACCCCCACCCTGGCCGGGCCGCCCTCGACGAGGAACAGCTCCGCCGGGGCGCTGCCGCGCTCCGCCGAGTCGGCGTCGACCAGGTCGAAGTCGGCCTTGAGCATGGCGAGGATCTCGTCAGCCGTGATCATGTTCTCCCGGCGCCAGCCGTGCTGGGCGTCCAGTGGCATCTGCTCGATGAACCGGAGCTCGTAGCCCCGCTCCAGGCAGTAGCGGAGCAGCGGCACGGCCTCGTGGTCGTTGATCCCGCGCATCAGCACCGTGTTGACCTTGACCGGGCGCAGCCCGGCGGCGTCGGCCGCCTCCAGCCCGGCCAGGACGTCGGCCAGGCGGTCGCGGTGGGCGAGCCTCTTGAAGGTCTCGCGATCGAGGGTGTCGAGGGAGACGTTGACCCGGTGCAGACCGGCGGCGGCCAGGGCGTCCGCCATCCGGCTCAGCCCGATCCCGTTGGTGGTCAGCGAGACCTGCGGGACGGGGTCGAGCGCGGTGGTGCGGGTCACGATGTCGATGAGCTCGCGGCGGAGCAGGGGCTCGCCGCCGGTGTAGCGGACCTCGGTGATGCCGAGCCGCTCCACCCCGATGGTGACCAGCCGGACGATCTCGTCGGCGGTCAGCAGCTCGGGCTTCGGCAACCATTCGAGGCCCTCGGGTGGCATGCAGTAGGAGCAGCGCAGGTTGCAGCGATCGGTGAGGGACACCCGCAGATCAGTCGCAACGCGACCGAACGAGTCCTGCAACACGGGACGCCACCTCCCAGTCGATCACCTGTTGGGACAGGGGACCAGCCTACGGCCAGCCCCCCGCCCGGCCCTAAAGCAGGCCCTTAACGTTTCAACATCACCACGAGATGGTTGATTCCTGATGAGATGGCCTCGTATGCCCCGGCCCGATCGGCCCGCCCCTCGACACAGATCGGTTGCCGCAGATGGCGACGGCCTCGGCCAGGCCGGCCCGCGTCGCCACGACCGGCCGGATGTCCTCGTACCCGCGAGATACGCCGGGCGGTCACGACCTACGGCGCCCGATAAAATGAGTGGGATCTCACGTGGAACGTGGGCAAACTGGATCTCGCAACCAAGGAGATCATGATGCCGAACCAGCCCGCACCGAACCTGGTGTCGTGGGCCAGCGAGATCGACGAGAGTACGATCATGCAGGCCGCGCGCGCCGCCCGCCTGCCGTTCGTCTCCGGACACGTCGCTCTCATGCCCGACGCGCACATCGGCATCGGCGCGACGGTCGGATCGGTGATCCCGACCGAAGGGGCCATCATCCCGGCCGCCGTCGGAGTCGACATCGGCTGCGGCATGGTCGCGACCGAGACCACGCTCACCGCCGCCGACCTCCCGGACACCCTGGAGGCCCTGATGCCGCTGGTGGAGAGGCGGATTCCGGCCGGCGTCGGCAAGGGCCACGACGACCCGTCCATGGATCGCGCGCTCAGCGACCTCGGCCGCCCGCACACCGACCTCACCCCTCACCAGGAGAAGAAGGTGTCGCTGCAGTTCGGCACCCTCGGATCCGGCAACCACTTCGTCGAGGTCTGCCTCGACGAGCGTGACCGGGTCTGGACGGTGCTGCACTCGGGCTCGCGCGGCATCGGCAACCTGCTCGCCACCAAGCACATCGTCGACGCCAAGAAGATGATGAAGAGGCAGGCGATCGGCCTGGAGGACCCGGACCTGGCCTACCTGGTGCAGAACACTCCGGAGTTCACCGCCTACATCGAGGACATGCTGTGGTCGCAGGCCTATGCCATGGCCTCGCGCGCCCGGATGGACAAGGTGCTGAGCAACGCCCTGTTCCGGGTCGTCGGCAAGGGGCGGCGGCTCCGGACGATCAACTGCCACCACAACTTCACCCAGCGGGAGACGCACGACGGCAAGGAGCTGTGGATCACTCGCAAGGGAGCCATCAAGGCCGACACGGGCGACGAGGGCGTGATCCCGGGCTCGATGGGCACGCGCTCGTACATCGTGCGCGGGCTCGGCAACCCGATGTCGTACAACTCCTGCTCCCACGGAGCCGGCCGCAGGATGTCGCGCACCCGGGCGAAGCGGGAGCTCACCGCCACGTCCCTCACCGAGGCGATGCGCGGCCGCACCTGGAACGCGGACCGCGCCGCCGCCCTGGTGGACGAGCACCCGCAGGCCTACAAGCCGATCGACCAGGTGATGGCGGACCAGAAGGACCTGGTCGCGATCCAGCACACGCTGCGCCAGGTGTTCAACTACAAGGGCTGAGCCCGCGCCCCCCGTGCCCCGAAGCCGCCTCGGTGTCCACGCTCGTCCAGAGCCGTCGACGGCTCTGGACGAGCGTCACGGGGACAACGGGAGGCGGACGACGAAGCGCGCGCCCTGGGCGCTGTCCTGGATGGTGAGCGTGCCGCCGTGGCTCTCGGCGATCTGCCGGGCGATGGGGAGACCGAGTCCGACGCCTCCCGCGTCCCTGCTGCGGGCGGTGTCCAGCCGGGTGAACCGCTGGAATACCGTCTCTCGCTGGTCGGCGGCGACTCCTGCGCCGTCGTCGAGCACCTCCAGTTCCGCGGCTTTCTCCGGGAATCGTGGGTCACCGTCCACGCGTCGTACAGTGATCGTGACCGTGGAGGAGGCGTGTCGCTGGGCGTTCTGGACCAGATTGCCGATCAACTGGCCCAGCCGCAACCGGTCACCGCTGACCGTCACGCCCGCCGCCAGGTGCTGGACGATCTTCCTGCTCGTCTTGCGGCCCTTCAGTTCCGTGGTGACGAGCTCGGCAAGATCCACGATTCGCCGCTCATACGGTACGCCCGCGTCCAGGCGGGTGAGCGTCAGCAGGTCGGCGGCGATCGAATGGAGCCGTTCCACGCTCGGGAGCACGGCGTTGCACAACTCGGCCGGGTCGACGTCCTGCGGCGCCATGAGGGAGACCTCCATTTGGGCGCGGATGGCGGTGATCGGGCTGCGCAGCTCGTGGGAGGCGTCGGAGCAGAACCGTCGTTGCTGCTCCAGCACGCCCTCCAGCCGGTCAAGTGCCTGGTTGACGCTGCGGGCCAGCCGGTAGATCTCGTCCTTGGCCATGGGGACCGGGACCCGGCGGCCGAGGTCGGTGCTCTGGATGTGGTCGAGCTGGGCCCGGATGGCGTCCACGGGTTTCAGCGAGCGGGTGACGGTGTGCCGCGCCCCGCAGGCCATCGCGATCGTGAAGATGACCGTCCCCGCGGCCAACAGGGCCGTCACACCCGGATAGACGGCGAACGGCGGCGTCGGCGCGGCACTGTAAATGGTCCAGTCCCCGTTGCGGAACACCTGCTGCGCGACGACGATGTGGCAACGGCCTGACGCGAAGACGGAGTGGCAGATGACGGCACTGGCCACCCGGTGAGGGGACTTCGGGGTGAAATGCGCCATGGCCGGTTGGTTCCGCAGATCTCTGGTCGCCGCGACCACCCTTCCTTGGGGGTCGACCACCTGGATGGGGCGGATCAGGTTCTGCGGGATGGGCGGAAGTGGATCGACGAGTTTTCCACGGTCGACGTAGTAGGCGGTCAGCTCCCCCACAGCGGTCACCTCCTTGGTGAGTTCGCCGGTGGCCGTCCTGTTGATGACGAACAACAGGACGGTGGAGAACACGATGCACAGCAAACCCACCGCCACTCCGGTGAACAGCGCCAGGCGGCCTCTGATCGTGCGGCGTTCACGCCTCATGACGCCCCCCGTCCACAAATGGGACCCGGGGCAGCCGGAGGACGAAGCACGCACCGCCGATGGTGCTCTCCTCGACGTTCAGGGTTCCGTGATGCGCGTGGGCGATGGCACGGGCGATGGCGAGGCCGAGACCGGTGCCGTTGTGGTCGAGCCGGCGGGCGTCGTCCAGCCGGGTGAGACGGTGGAACACACGCTCCCTGTCGTCGAGCGCGATTCCCGGCCCGTCGTCGCTGACCGCGAGCTCGACCACGGCGTGAACGGCGTGCACATCGACGCATACCCGGTGCGTGCAGTGCCTTTGGGCGTTGTCCAGCAGGTTGGCGAGCAGCCGGCTGAGCCGGGTGGGCACCGCGCTGACGATGCTGCCGGGCGCGAGGTGGAGCTGTACCGGACGCTGATCCGACCGTCGGGAAACCTCGGTCCGGACGAGTGCCGCGAGATCCAGCCGCTGTTGTTCGGCGGCCGCGCCGGTCCCCATGCGGGCCAGGAACAGCAGGTCGTCGGTGATCGCCTGGAGCCGCTCCACCTGGCCCAGCATCGTTTCGACCAGGTCAGGCAGCCGCACCCCGCCGAGATCCTGTTGCGCCTCCTCCAGTTGCGCGCGCAGTCCGGCTATGGGAGTACGCAGTTCGTGGGAGACGTCCGAGGCGAACCGCCGATGGGAGCGTTCCAACCCCTGGAGCTCTTCCTTGCCCTCGTCCAGGCGCTGCAGCGCATTGTTGATCGTCCGGCACAGACGGGCCACCTCTCGCACGTTGGCCGGTTCGGAGATGCGCGTGTGCAGGTCGCCGAAGCCGATCACTGCCAGTTCGGAGCGCACCACGTCCACAGGGCGCAACACCCGGCCGGTCACCTTCCAGATGGCGTACGTGGCCAGGGAGATCAGCGCGACAGCCTCGATCACCAGGATCAGGTGACGGGAGCCCGACGACGGGAAACCCGCGGCCCGCGGCCCCGCGGCGCGAACCGGCGAGGCAGCCGAGCCGCTGGATCCGGACGCCGACAACCGCGGCTCACAGGTCCGCGTGTACCGCTCGCGGTGGCACGGAGACCGCCGGCTCGCCCGGCCGGGGAGCGATCCCGTGGTGGCGGCCGGATGGTGGCCCCGCGCCGCGGTCCGGGTCCGGCCGAGGTCGGCGTCACGCGATCGCAACCGGCCGGGTGCCGTTCCGGAGTGCATCTCGGGGGCGGCGGGCACGACCCGCCGCGGGGCTTCCTGCCGCCGGGCGGCGCGCGCGTGGTCCATCGAGTACATCCCCGCCCCCGCGACGAGGAGGGTGAGGAGGGTGAGGAGGGCCACGGCGGTGGTCAGCAGGGTGATCTGTCCCCGGACGGATCCCGGCCTGCATCGGACGGCCCGCCTCGGCGACCTCGTCAGGGCCGGCTCCCGCCTCCGGCCTGTCCGCGTCAGGCGCAGGTGACGCCTGCGGATACTCGTGCGACCCGTCGAACCGGACGACCGTCCCTGGACAGGGCCGTCACCCACTCGCGGGGAACGGGTGCGGGGCCGGTCGGCGGGGTCGATCGCAGGAAGCGCACGAGGCGAACGGCAGGGCTTCGACAGACGGTGAGGCGGATCCTTCGCCCCGTGACACCGGCAGCCGTCATCACCGATCTCCCCGCACGCGGGCTTCCCGAAGAGCGACGTCTCCGAGGACGGGAAATCGGCCCGCCGCTCCCATGATCTGTCGGTCAGCAGACGCACAAGGGCCGTGGCGATCACCATCCACGTGATCAGGGTGATCAGGGGCCACATGAGTATCATCCAGTTGTCGTACGGGTCCGCCATTGCCATCCTTCTAGAAAACAGACTCAAGGGGGATGCCGGAGTTCCGAGGGGACCGGGGCCGCTACCGGCGGGCCTCCACCGCTGTCGCTCCCTCACGCGCCTCAGCCGAGGAGATCCTTTTTCGCGCCACTTCACCGGGAATGAGTGAACGGTATGAGCTTGGCCTGCGACCAAAGGCCGCCGTATCGCATATTTGTGCATGTTTGCACCTCTGCGCTCCACGCGTGCGACCACCGGTTTGGGGCTCGATTGGGGTGGACCTGGTCCCGGTTTTACGGACGTCCGAGGTCAGGTGTTCGCCCTCGCGGCCATGTCGCACGACGAAAAGCGCGGGAAGGACGAAGCCGGGCGAAGGCCTTGCACGCTTGAGCGGGCAACGGCTTTCTTCGCGAAAGTCACATCACAGAGGCCGGGGAACGCCGGGGAACATCGCGGGCCTTCCCTTCCGGCCCCGTACTTGACACGGCTGACATCTGGGTGGTTCATGGGCCTATGGGGCATTCATCCCGCCGTGACCGTGAAACTGCTGATGAGCCCGATCTCCATGAGTCGTCGTGGCCTGGTTGGCGTGGCCGCGCGCGGGAGTGGAAGCTTGTCGTCGGATTGCTGCAGGCGGCCAAGATCGGCCGGGGCGGGATCATACTGATCGAGGGCCGGTCGGGCGCCGGAAAGAGCCGTCTGCTCGACATGGCCGTCACCGCGGCGGCGAGGGCGGGGTTGGAGATCGCCCGGGGCGCGGCGGACGAACTGACCCAGCTGATACCGCTGGCCCCGCTGACATCGGCGCTCGGGCAATCCGGCCGTGCGCTTCCCGTAGACGATCACATGACCGTCTCCGGTCCGGCCGATCAGCGATTGCTGCTGGTGGAGCGACTACAAGGCCCCCTGGAACAGCGGGTGGCTCAAAAACCGATGCTCCTCACCTTGGACGACGTGCAGTGGGCCGACCCGATAACCCTGCTGGCGCTGCGATCGATGATCACAGATCTCGCCTCCTACCCGCTCGTCTGGATGCTGACCCGCACCAGCGGCAGCGGCGACGATCCCCGCCTCAACTGTCTGTTCGACGTGCTGGAACATGACGGCGCGAACCGGATCACGTTGGAGGCACTGGACAGGCGAGCAGTGGCGGACGTCGTCACCGATGTCCTCGGGGCAGCGCCCGAGCCGGACGTGCTGGCCCTGGCCGACATGGTGGGCGGCAACCCCTTCCTGCTCGTCGATCGCCTGGAGAAACTCAGAAGCGAGGGCGCCTTCCAGATCACCGACGGTCACGCACGGATGGTCTCGGCACGGCTGCCGTGTGCTCAGGCGGTCACGCAGGAACGCCTGGAGGAGTTGTCCGCACGGACCAGGCATGCGCTTCAGTGCGCCGGAATCCTGGGCCGTTCGTTCCTGGTGAGGGATCTGACCGAGATGCTCGGCGAATCGACCGGCGCCCTGCTGCCGGTGCTGGAGGAGGCGATGTCGGCCGGCATCGTCGAACCCGCCGGGGATGAGCTCACCTTCCGGCACGATCTGCTGTGGCAGGCGGTGGTCGGAGCCATCCCCGCCCCCGTACGCCTGGCCCTGCACCGCGATGTGGCGGAGATGCTGCTCAACCGAGGCGGATCGGCTGTTCCCGCCGCCGCGCATCTCATCCGCAGTGCCGGTCGCGACGATGCGTCCGCACTCCTCGGACTGGACCAGGCGGCGCGGGAGGTGCTGCGGTCCTCACCTCAGACCGCCGCCGACCTCGCCATGCGGGCGCTCGAACTCAGCGACTCCACCGACCCTGACTGGTTCGACCGCGCCACCACGGCGGTCGACGCCCTGACGGTCATCGGACGGCTGTCCGAGGCGGCCGATCTCGCCCGTGCCGCACTCCGCAGGGCCCCGCCCCTCCAGGCCCCTCGCCTCCGATGCGCGCTGGCGCACATCCTGGTCCTGAGCGGCCGGCCGGAGGATGCGGTACCCGAGGCCGAAACCCTGCTCGCCCGGCAGGACCTCCCGGACGACCTTCGCGGCATCGCCGAATGGGCGATGCTCTGGGGGCTCTTCTGCCTGAACGACTTCAGGGAAGGACGGCGACAGGCGGAAGCCGTTCTGGCCGACCGCGAACGGCACGCCGATGCCGCCGTCGTCGGAGCTCTCCTGCTGCTCGCCCGGTTCGCCGTGGTCGATGGGCGGATCGCCGACTCGTCCGCGCATCTTCGCGAAGCCCTGCACATCACCGACAGCGGCACCGCCGAAGCCATCCAGCGCCCGTACACGCGCCTGATACTGAGCCTCCACTACAGGGCCGTACGTCAGTTCGACGAGGCCGACATCGCCATCCAGGCCGCCGAGGAGGAGATCAACGACCTCGGGCTGACCGTGCTCGCCGCGCAACCCGCGCTGTTTCGCTCCGTTCTGAAGCTGACCGCCTGTCAATACGATGACGCCGCCGCCGAGGCCCAGGCCGGGAGAATGATCGCCGAGGGGCTGGGCACGCACGGGTTCATCCGCGTCGGGCTGTCCGTCCTCGCGTTCATCGCCATGTGGCGGGGTGACATCGACGCCGCGGCCGGGCACATCGAGCGCTTCCGGTCCATCCACGCCGCGCCCGAGATGTTGTTCGGGACGGTGTGGGAAAGGTGGGTGATGGCGGCGGTGGCCGAGGCTCAAGGTGACCCCGGGCGGGCGATCGACATCCTCCGCACCATCTACACCGATGAGGAGGAGCGGCGCTGGGCACTGATCACGACGCCTCTCACCGCCGCCTGGATGACCCGGCTGGCGCTGGCCACGGCGAATCGTCCGTATGCGCAGGTCATCGTTGACACGGCCGAGTACCTGGCCCGGAACAACCCGGATTTCCCCGTCTTCGCCGTCACGTTCGCCCATGTCCGCGGCATTTTCTACCAGGACCCCGGCGCGTTGGCCTCCGCCACCGATCAGCCTGAACCGTGGGCATGCGCCTCGGCCGCAGAAGACCTGGGCCTCTTGTGGGCCGGCGTTTCCGGCGCCGACGCCTTCGCGAAGGCCGTCGGCAGCCTGGACGAGGCGCTCGACGGCTACGAGCACATCGGCGCGCTCCGGGACGCGGCCCGCGTGCGAGCCCGGCTGCGGACACTCGGCGTACGGCGCCGCCACTGGGCTCGATCCCAGCGGCCGTCTTTCGGATGGGACAGCCTCACCGACACGGAACGCGCGGTGGCCGGCCTCATCGCCCGAGGCATGACCAACCGCCAGGCCGCCGAGCGCATGTTCCTCTCCCCCCACACGGTGTCCACCCACCTTCGCCGGATGTTCGGCAAACTCGACATCGCGTCCCGTGCCGAGCTGGCTCGCATCGTCGCCGAGAGATGCCCCGACCTCCGCGAGGGCGCTTAGGCCCGATGGCTGAGATCACGGTGTCGAGAGGCCGGCCCAAGCGGCCGGCGCGAACCTGTCGCCCGGAGCGACGTCGTGGTGGCAGGCGATCGCTCCCGGTCACGTCCCGAACGCGATCGGCAGGGCCGGAACCGCCGGCCGCCTCGTGACTCGACGACCGTCGAGTCACGGCGTCACGCGGGACACCGGGACGGCCGGACGCGCCTCCCCGTCAGGCGTGGGCGAGGTGCCGGACCGCCTGGCGGCCGTGGCCGAGGGCCCGCCCGGCGATGAAAGCCGACATCGCCACGCTGACCGCCGCGCTCGCCGCCACCGCTGCCGCGAAGGAGGCCGTGACCCCCTCGGCACCCATGAGCATCAGGACGGCGATCGGCAGCCAGGCCAGGGCGGTGGCCCCGGCGGCGACGGCGAGCAACCGGCCGGCGGCACGGACGCCGGGGGCGAGCATGGGGTCCCCGGCCGCCTTCGAAGGCAGCGCCAGGAGGAAGGCGAGCATCATCGGCACGAAGAAGCCGCCGGTCATGGCGTTGCCGAAGGCTCCCATCGGAAACCCGGAGCCCAGGAACACCATGCTCACGTACAGCCAGCCGAACAGCGCCGCTGGAACCAGGCACAGGGGCGCGAAGGCGATCACCTCGAAGGGGGCGGAACGCTCGCTGCGTCTGATCACCCTCACCGCGTTCGCCAGCAGCGGGAGCATCGCGAGCACGGCGATCACCGGTGCCGTCGTGAACACCGTGGTGCTCACGACGGCCAGCGGCTCCGCGACCGGCCCGTGCTCCAGAGCGTGCGACCACGTGGCCTCCAGGCTGGCCACCTGCCGGATGCCGGGGTTCCAGAGGTAGGTGAGCGTGATGCCGCCGACGATCAGCACGGCGGCGCGCGGAGTTCGCACGGCGGAGCCTCCTGGGATCAGGTCACGGTTGATCCGGGCGTCGAACGCGCCCGCGAGGAGATCGGCCACCGTGCGAAGCCGCACCGGGCGCGCCTCGACCAGCTCGCGGACCTCCTCCTCGTAGCGCCTGCGCCACGCCCTGGGATAGAGCCGCAGCACTCCGACGGCCAGCGCCCGCATCATGACGACCCCCAGGCGACCCCCGCGCGCCTGGCGCCCGTCTGCTCGATGCGGCGCAGCGTCGCGAGCTGCTCGGTGAGCGCGCTCCTGCCGCCCTCCGTGAGCCGGTACGGCTTGCGTCGCTCGCCGGAGGCGACCTGCTCGATCCAGTCGCGCTTCTCCAGGCGCATGAGCGCCCCGTAGAGGGTGCCGGGCTCCAGAGCCGTCCCGGAGAACCCCTCGATGTCCTGGATCATCCGGTAACCGTGTTTGTCGCCCTCGGCGAGGCTGATGAGCACGAGCAGTGCCACGTCGGTGAAGCGCCCGAGGTCCTGTGTTCGACGTCCCATCTATTCAGTAAAACTTAGTAAGTTGGACTAAGCAAGGGTGCCGGTGCGCCCGCCGTCGGTGACCGGTGAGGGAGACGGCGGGCGCGCCGGGAGGGCTCAGAGCCCGAGCTTGGACAGTTCGTCGCCGGTAAAGGTGAGCTTCACGACGGGAGAGGTCTCGTCGCTCATGAAGGCGTAGAAATCGAGGTCCCAGAAGGGGTTGGGAGGCTCACCCGGAACGGCGTCCTTGACCCCCTGGACGCCGGGCGTGCCGCTCTTGTGGCGGGCGTACCACTGGTCGACGAAGAAGCAGTCGGGACCGTAGGTCCTGATGTCGCCCACATCGCCCTCGGCGCGTCCCACGACGACGTAGGCGTGCCCGGCGCCCCCGGTGGTGTCGCGGAAGTTGACCAACTCCACCTTGACGCCCGAACCGAGTAGCTTGGGCTGGTCGGCCAGCATCCCGATGACGCAACAGGCGAAGAGCGTGCAGTTGGCGCTGGCGAGCCCGCGGTAGTTGGCCCGCCCGGTCGCGACGTACCCGCTCCTGAGCTTCTCGCGGGCCTCGGCGAACGTGGACTGGGTCACCGGCCCGCCGAGCCCCGCCTCCTTGCCGATCGCCGGCAGGCGCACGGGCTTGAGGTCGGAGAACTGCTGCCCGTCGGGAATGATTTCTGGAACGTTCCCACCACCGGCCGCGATTTGCAGCTTCTTGATGACGACGTCGTCGTCCAGCAACTGCGGCCAGGGGTTCCACAGCTTGGCCGTGGTCATCTTCGTCTTGGCGATCGCCGCCTGAACGGCCGCCATCCGTGCCTGCTTCGGGGTCGCGTGCGTGGACTGACTCATGGTGATCTCCCAATTACTTTTCCGGAGGAACCATGACACTTCCACCGCGTTTCCCCGGCGGCAACGGGATGGCCTTTTGTGGCCAGGACAGGGGCGTCCGCGAGATCCGGGCGGAGTCACCCGGCCACGCTCACGTCTCACGGACGGGGCCAAGAGTGCCGCGGGGGCGGCGGGTCAGACTCCGGCGGACCGTCCGGTGAGTGTCACGATGCCGGGTCGCGCCCGCGGCGGCCCGGCCTCGTGGACGCCGGTGGACGTCAGAGGCGGTAATCCCAGCCGAGCATGCCCGCGCGCAGGTCGCCGGCGAGGCCGCGGACGTAGTCGAGCTCGGCCTTGAGCACGGCCCGCTGGTACTCGGACTCCACCAGGAAGACCCGGGACAGGAATCTCCCGCCCTCGGTCAGGTCGGTGTCCAGCTCCGACAGCCGCGTCTCCAGCGAGGTCAGTCGCTCCTCGAGCGCGGCACGGACCTCCTCGGGCGGCAGCACGACCATGAAGGCGAGCGCGGCGGGGAACTCGGGGAACTCGCGGGCCCGCGTGGAGAGCATCGTCCGCATCCACTGCCGCAGCGTGTCGCGGCCCGCCTCGGTGGGCTCG
Source organism: Streptosporangium sp. G12 (assembly GCF_052983175.1). NCBI lineage: Bacteria > Bacillati > Actinomycetota > Actinomycetes > Streptosporangiales > Streptosporangiaceae > Streptosporangium > Streptosporangium sp. G12. Next base: position 100,860 of record NZ_JBRIQO010000016.1, read on the forward strand.
TAGACGGTCCGCTCCGGGCGGTTCTCCTCGCGCGAGGTCTCGCGGACCGCGATGAGCCCGTCGCGCAGCAGCCGGTCGATGGTCTGGTACACGCTGTTGCGCTGCGCGACGTTGACCACGTCGTCCTTGTGCCGCTCCCTGATCAGCCGCTGCATCCGGTACGCGTGCATCGGCGCCTCGGCGACCAGCGAGAGCAACGCCATGGCCAGTGGAGATCGCCTCGTCGACATGGCGAACATCGTAGGGCTCGCCGCGTAATGGTCATTTTATGTATAGTCATTTTATGACTAAAAAAGCATTGATCGTCGGCGGAGGCATCGCCGGTCCGGTGACGGCCATGGCCCTGCGGCGCGCGGGCGTGGACTGCGAGGTCTTCGAGGCGTACGACCGCGGTTCGGAGGGCGTGGGCGTCTTCCTCACGCTCGCGGTCAACGGGATCGAGGCCCTGCGCCTCCTCGACCTGCACGATCTCGTCAGCGACCTGGGCATGGACTCCCCGCGGATGCTCATGCTCAACGGCCGGGGCAGGCCGCTCGCCACCACCCGGCAGCCCAGCCGGACCCTGAAGCGCGCCGACCTCTACCTGGCGCTGCGCGACGAGGCCGTACGGCGCGGGGTGCGGATCCACTACGGCAAGCGCCTCACCGACGCCTCGGCCACCGCGGACGGGGTGCGGGCGGTCTTCGCCGACGGCGGTACGGCCGAGGGCGACCTGCTGGTCGGCGCCGACGGGCTCCACTCGCGCACGCGCACGATCATCGACCCCGGCGCTCCCCGTGCCCGGCATGTCGGGCTGCTGAACACGGGCGGTTTCGCGGACGGTGTGGAGGTTCCCGGCGAGCCGGGGACGTACCACTTCATCTTCGGCAAGAGGGCCTTCTTCGGCTACCTGGTCCATCCGGACGGGCAGGTGTGGTGGTTCGCCAACCCGCCGAGTCCGAGGGAGCCGGCTCCGCAGGAGCTCGCGGCGGTCACCCCGGAGGGGTGGCGCGCCACGCTGACGGAGCTGTTCAGGGACGACACCGGGCCGATGCTCGACATCATCGGCGCGACCGACCACATCCCGGCCGGATGGAACACCTACGACCTCCCGACCGTGCCGAAGTGGTTCGACGAGCGCATGGTGATCCTGGGCGACGCCGCGCACGCGACCTCGCCCTCGTCGGGCCAGGGGGCGTCCATGGCGATCGAGGACGCGGTGGTGCTGGCCAAGTGCCTGCGTGACGTCCCCGGCACCCCCGACGCGTTCGCCGCCTTCGAGAGGCTGCGGCGAGACCGGGTGGAGCGGATCGTGGCGCACGGCAGGCGCAGCGGGAGCGGCAAGGCCCCCGGAGCCGTCCGCGCCTTCCTGCGCGACCTCACGCTCCCCGCCATCATGCGGCAGGTGGACAGGAGGAACGCGCTGGCCTGGATACACGACCACCGGATCTCCTGGGACGACCCGGTACCCGCGGCGTCCCGCTGAGACGCGGGCGGCCGGTCAGGGCGCGGTGATGGCGGTGCCGCGGGCGAGGAGCAGGACGACGTCGACCGCGGCGACGGCGATCGCCGCGGCGAAGGGGACGCGCGACGAGCCCCGGCCCAGTGCCAGTCCTCCGGCGGTGAAGGCCCCCGCCGCCGCCAGGGCGGCCCAGCTTCCCGCGCCCGGCGGCTCCGGGGGCCCGAGGACGAGCAGGGCCGTCGCGGCCAGCAGGGGCAGCGGGATCAGGAGGCGGACGCGGGCGGTGCCGAGCCGCTGCGGCCAGCCGCGGACCCCGCCCGCGAGGTCCGCGGGGATGTCGGGAAGCACGTTGGCCAGGTGCGCCCCGCAGCCGAGCAGCGCCGCGGCCGTCACGGCCCACCAGGCGGGCCACGGGTGTCCCGGCAGGCCCAGGGTCACGAACCCCGGCAGCGAGCCGAACCCCACCGCGTACGGCAGCCAGGACAGCGCGGTCGCCTTGAGCCCGAGGTCGTAGGCCCACGCCGCGGCGACGCCGGCCAGGTGGACGGCACCGGCGGCGGGACCGGAGGCCAGCGAGAGCGGCACGCACAGCGCCAGGGCCGCGAGAGCGGCGACCCACACCGTGCGGACGCCCACCGCTCCGGAGGCGACGGGCTTGCCGGTGCGGCCCGCGGCGGCGTCCCGCGCGGCGTCCACCGCGTCGTTGCACCAGCCGATCGAGAGCTGTCCCGCCAGCACGGCCGCGGCCACCAGGGCGCACCCGGCCGCGTCGCGCCCGCTCGCGACGGCCAGCGCGGTCACCAGGGCGGTGACCGCCACGGTCGGTCCCGGGTGACAGGCCAGCAGTAATCCCCGTACGGCCCGGAGCGACGGCCCGGGGCCCAGGCGCGATGGCCGACTCCTCGTCACGGGTCGATCGTAGGCGGGAACCTCACAAAGCGCGGGCACCCTCTCGGGCCGTTCCCGCCCTCACGTCCCGGCCCGCCACCTCGCGGAGCCGGGGCCGGAGACGGGCGGGCCGGAGACGGGCGGGGCCGGGGCGAGAGCCGAAGGCGGAGCGCGGCTCCCCCGCGGACCGGAACCCCGCGGAAGGCGGGCGCGGAGGGCTTCGTGACGCATGCCACACGCGCAGGTGGGCAAAAGGGAGTTGTCCGCTGTTCGCGAGCCGGGAGTTACCAGATGACGCGAATCGTCGCTGTCCGCGGCGCACTCCCGCCGAACCGCCACTCCCAGGCAGAGATCACCGACGCGTTCGCACGAGCGTGCCTTCCCAAGGGTGCCAGCCGCCTGTTGCTCGACAGGCTGCACGCCTCCGCGCGGGTGGAGTCACGGCACCTGACACTGCCGCTCGAACGGTACGCCAAGCTGGACGGCTTCGGCGCGGCCAACGACGCCTTCGTGGAGACGGCCGTGGAGCTGGGCGCCGAGGCGGTGGGCGGTGCGCTGCGGGACGCGGGGGTCCTCCCCGAGGACGTGGACATGATCCTCTTCACCTCGGTGACCGGTGTCGCGGCGCCCTCGGTGGACGCCAGGCTGGCCGGGCGGCTCGGGCTGCGCCCGGACGTCAAGCGGGTACCGGTCTTCGGCCTGGGCTGTGTCGCGGGGGCGGCCGGGATCGCCCGCCTCCACGACTACCTGCGCGGCTGGCCGGACCATCTCGCGGTGCTGCTCTCGGTCGAGCTGTGCTCCCTCACCCTGCAGCGCGGTGACGCCTCCATCGCCAACATGGTCGCGAGCGCCCTGTTCGGCGACGGGGCGACGGCCGTGGTGGCCTGCGGCGACGAGTGGCGGCCACGGCGTACCGGATCCTCCGCGACCTCCCGTGCCGCCGCCGGGGCGAACGGCGCGTCCGCGACCACGCGGCCCGCGGGACCCGCGGGCTCCTCCCCGCCGAACAGCGCGCCCGCCGCGCATCACCGGTTCCCCCTCTCCGGAGCCTCCGCGTCCTCCTCGTCCCCGGCGCCCTCGGGGTTCGCGAGGTCCTCCCCCGCGACCGGCGCGCCCGTGACGCACCGGCCGCCCTCCGAACCGGCGGGAACGTACGAGCTCCCGGAGCCGCCGGTCACGATGACCGGGCCGACGGTGGTGGCCTCGCGCAGCCACCTGTATCCGGAGTCCGAGCACGTGATGGGCTGGCACGTCGGCGACACCGGCTTCCGCGTGGTGCTCGACGCGAGCGTCCCCGAGGTGGTGCGCACCTATCTGGCGGACGACGTGCACGGCTTCCTCGGTGACCACGGCCTGAGGGTCGAGGACGTGACGGCGTGGGTCTGCCACCCGGGCGGCCCGAAGGTCCTGGAGGCGGTGGCGGAGACGCTGCGGCTTCCCGAGGGCGCGCTGGACCTCACCTGGCGCTCGCTCGCCGCGATCGGGAACCTGTCCTCGTCCTCAGTCCTGCACGTCCTGCGGGATACGCTCGCCCTGCGGCCACCACCGCCGGGCACGCCGGGACTCCTCCTCGCGATGGGGCCGGGCTTCTGCTCCGAACTCGTACTGCTGCGCTGGTAGGAGCCCGATGTCCTGGCATCTGTCGTCCTGGTACCTGCTGCTCGTGCTGCTCGTCGGCTTGGAGCGCGTCGCCGAGCTGGTCGTCGCGCGCCGCAACGCGCGCTGGAGCATGGCGCGCGGCGGGGTGCTGTCCGGGCAGGGCCACTACCCGTGGATGGTCGCCCTGCACACCGGCCTGCTCGCCGGATGCCTGTTCGAGGCGGGCCTGGCCGACCGGCCCTTCGTGCCCGCGCTCGGCTGGCCGATGCTCGTCCTGGTGGTCGCCGCGCAGGGCCTGCGCTGGTGGTGCATCACCGCGCTGGGCCCGCAGTGGAACACCCAGGTCATCGTGGTGCCCGGTCTGCCGCTGGTGGAGCGCGGCCCCTACCGGCTGCGGTGGCTGCGCCACCCCAACTACGTCGCGGTGGCCGTCGAGGGGGCGGCGCTGCCCCTGGTGCACACCGCGTGGGTCACCGCGCTGGTGTTCACCGTGCTCAACGCCGCGCTGATGGTGGTGCGGATCCGCTGCGAGGAGGACGCCCTGGCCTCGCTCGCCACGGCTCCCGCCACCGGGGCGGCGGGAGCCGCGCCGCCGCAGGACGTGCCACCCTCCACCGCGCCGCCGGAGGACCTGCCGCCCTCCGACGTGCCGCCGTCCTCCGGCAGGGCCCCGGCGTGATCGACGTCCTGATCGCGGGCGGTGGGCCGGCGGGTCTGGCCACCGCCATCCACGCCGCGCTGGCCGGGATGGAGGCGGTCGTCGTCGAGCCCAGGGCCGTACCGGTGGACAAGGCGTGCGGCGAGGGGCTGATGCCCAGCGGCACCGCTGCCCTGGGGTCGCTGGGGGTGCGGGTCGAGGGCAGGCCGCTGCGCGGCATCCGCTACCTGGACCGCCGGTACGCGGTGGAGGCGGCGTTCCGCGACGGGCCGGGCCTGGGCGTGCGGCGGACCGCGCTGCACGCCGCGCTGGCCCGGCGGGCGCGGGAACTGGGCGTGAAGGTCGTGCCCGGCAAGGTGGACGGCGTGCGGCAGGACGGCGGCGGGGTCGAGGCGGCGGGGCTGCGTGCCCGCTGGCTGGTGGCCGCTGACGGCCTGCACTCCCCGCTGCGCGCCCTGCTCGGGCTGGAGCTGCCGGGGCGCGGGCCGCGCAGGTACGGGCTGCGGCGGCACTACCCGGTCGCGCCGTGGACGGACTTCGTCGAGGTCCACTGGGCGGCGGACGGCGAGGCGTACGTGACGCCGGTGGGCGAGAACCTGGTGGGCGTCGCCGTGCTGAGCTCGCGGCGGCGCGGCTACCCGGAGCACCTGGCGGACTTTCCCGCGCTCCTGGAGCGGCTGGAGGGACCGGCGGCGACCCCGGTGCGCGGGGCGGGACCGCTGCGCCAGCGGGTACGCGCCCGGGTGGCCGGGCGGGTGCTGCTGGTCGGTGACGCGGCCGGCTACGTCGACGCGCTCACCGGGGAGGGGGTGTCGCTCGCGCTGACGTCCGCGCGGTTGCTGGTGGACTGCCTGCGGGCCGGTGCCCCCGGGTCGTACGAGGCCGCCTGGCTTCGGCTGTCCCGGCGGCACCGGCTGCTCACCGGGGCGCTGGTGGGCACCCGCCGGTACCGGACGGCGGGGCGGCTGATCGTCCCGGCCGCCCGGCGGATGCCCTCCCTGTTCGGCGCGGCGGTGCACGCCCTGGCCTGACCTGGAACGCCCTGGCATGGCCCGGCATGGCATGGCCCGGCATGGCATGGCCCGGCACGTCTCTGGCCCGGCCCGGCCCGATCTCGCCGGCCGCCCGGCCCTCCGTCTCGACCCGGCCGGCCTAGCGCGAGACCTTGTGAACGATGCCCAGCCTGGGGGCGTAATGGTTCGTGCCCTGGAAGCGGATCCGCCACTCACCGCCCGTGCGATCGCCCACGGTCCGGGCGAAACGTCCCCGGGAGTCGGTCGTGGCGCCGGCCACCCTCGTCCATCCGGCCTTCTCCCCCGGCCGGTGCAGGATCTCGACGGGCTGGCCGGGGAAGGGCGCGTAGTCGAGGGCTCCCTGCGGGTCGACCCGGTTCAGCACCCCCGTCACCCGCACACCCGAGTTCCCCCGGACCGCCTCCACCCCGCCGAACCTGGTCAGGCGCTTCAGCAGGAAGCCCGTGTGCCCGGTGACCTCGGCGCCGTCCGCGCCCCTGGCGGTCACGGAGACCGTCCAGGGTCCTGCGGGGTACCAGCGGCTCAGGCTCTTCTCCGGGGCGAACCGCCAGGTCACCCAGCCCTCCCCCGGCCTGGAGACGATCTTCCCCGCCGTCGCCACGGCCGAGCCGGGAGCGAGGCGGGCGGCCACGACCGGGCCGGGCGCCAGGCCGGGCGCGAGGGCGGGCCCCCGTCCGGGTCCCGGCCGGGCGGGCGTCCCGCGGCGGGGCGCGGTGACGGGGAAGGACGTGCCCGCCGAGGCGGGAGGCGCGCCGGGCTCGACCTTGATCCTCACCCCCTCGGGGCCGGTGACGCCCCGGGCCACCACCTCTATCACCATGCGTACGGAGTCGGCGGGCCCGACCACGGGGGTCGTGGGGTGCAGGGTCACCGAGCGGATCGTCAGGTCCTCGACAGCGGCGGCGGCCGGGGCTCCGGCCGGTGCCGGCAGGGTCACTGCCCCGGCCGCCAGGGATGCGAGAAGAACTCTCATCGTCATGATCAAGACGCTATGAGGCCACCGGTAACAAGCAGGTAGAGGACACACGCCCCGTTGGGCAAAGCGAGAGCCGCCCGCCGGGGAAAGCCCCCGGGGCCCCCGAGGCCCGGCCGCTCCCCGGCCGCGAGACCGGCACGCCGGTGGGATCGCCGTCGCCGGCCGGACGCCGGTGAGCGCCCCCGTGCCGACGCCGCCGCGCCGGCCGGTTCGAGCCCGGTCGTAGGGCTCCTCCGGCCGGCGTGCGGGGCCATCGGGGTGACCGATCCGAACAGGTGGGTCTCCGGCGACGGGCGTCCGCGGGTCTCAGGCCGTGAACCTCTCCCGCACCTCGGTGATCACCGTGCGGCTGTTCAGCAGGAGCATCGACGCGAACACCGAGGCCAGCAGCACAGGCAGCGCCTCGGAGGCGATCAGCGTGAGACCCGCCGCCAGGACCAGCAGGCAGGCGTTGCCCAGCGAGGCCCGGGGGGAACGGGTGAGGAAGTACACGGCCAGGCGGGCGACGTCCCGAGCGCGGAACGCGAACAGGGAGGTGATCACCAGCACGTTGGCGATCCAGAGGGTCGCCGCCACGGCGATGAGGACCGACGGCACGGCCCACCATCCCTGGACGCCGGCGGTGGCGAGGTTCGACCCGATGACGGCCAGCCACAGCAGCCACGGGATCCAGAGCTTCACGACCCCGCGCAGGTTGGCCCGGTAGCCGCGCCAGAATGCCGCCCCGGGATGGAGGTCGGTGAGGTCCAGGCGGCGGTGGTGCAGCGCGTAAAGCGCGGCCGAGAGCGCCGGGCCGGCCGGGATCAGGCAGAGCGCGGCCAGCGGGATGTTGGTGGCGTCACGGCCGAGCAGGACGAGCCCGATCAGGCCGGGCACGGTGGTGAGCAGGAACAGCAGCTCGACCACCAGCAGGGTGTAGACGAGCGCGGAGGCGCGGGCGAGGGGCCCTTCGCCGAACCGGTGCCCGGCCGTCGTGTCGGTCATCAGGGGAACTCCGCGTCGGTCGTGCCGTCGGATGGGTCGCTCGGACGGGTCGGACGGGTCGGACGTGCCGTTGGACGGGTCGGTCGTGCAGGGGAGGCCGGGGCGCCCGTCGGTGGTACGAGCGCCACCGGCCCGCAGGGGGTCAACCGTGCTTCTGCTTGAACCGCTCGTAGGCGCCGTTCATCATGTTGACGAAGGAGGTCATGTTGTTGGCCTCGAGTTCCTTGACGTAGGCGCCCCACTCGCCGAAGTCGCGTTTGCCGAGGATGAACTTGAGCGTGTTCTGGGTGACGTGGTCCTTCAGCGGTGTCTGCCACAGCGTCACCTGCTCGCGCTCCTCGTCGGTGAGCGGGTGCGGGGGCGGCACCGGCAGCGGCTTGCGGGAGTTCATCTCCTTCTGGAACGCGATCTCCTCCTCGGAGAAGGTCGACTGCAGCAGCTCGGTGGGCCCGCCGTAGGCGAAGACGCCGTTGGAGAACCCGAAGTCCTTCTGCAGGTGCTTGGGCGCCTTGGGGTTGAGCCCGACGAAGTCGACGTCGGAGGCGAGCTTGTACTTCCCGGACGCGTCCTTGGTGTGGGTGACCCCCTCGACCCCCCACTTGGCGAACGCCTGGCCCGCGTCGGAGTACCAGAGCCAGTCGACGAACTGCATCATGGCGACGAAGTTCTTGCTGTCACGGGCCTTCTTGGAGATCATGACGCCGTTCTCCAGGCGGGTGTTGCCCGCGCCGTACTTGATGGGTCCGAGCGGGCCGACGGGCAGCGGGATCTTGACGAGCCTGGCCTCCGGGTTCGCCTTCTCCAGCGGCGGCCGGTACTCGTTGACCAGCGTCTGGGCGTTCGTGCCGATCACGAAGGACTTGCCGGACACCAGCTTCTGGATCGCCAGGTCGTCGGTCTGGGTGAAGCTCTCCGGGTCGAGCAGCTTCTCCTTCACCAGCGTGTGGAGATACTCCAGCATCTGCCGGTACTGCTCCGTGGCGCCGGTGAAGGCGAACTTCTGGATGTTGGGGTCCCACACCACCCCTTCCCCGTAGCCCCAGCCGCCGGGGGCGCCGTAGGAGACGCCGACGATGTTCAGCAGGTTGGCACCAGGCGTGAGGGTTCCCCAGCGGTCGGAGAACGGGTAGGAGTCGGGATACTCCGCCTTCAGCGCCTTCAGCATGGTGCGTAACTCCTCCCAGGTCTCCGGGATCTCGAGCCCGTGCTTCTCCAGGATGTCCGCGCGAACCGCCAGGGAGTAATCCACCCAGTGGTCCTGGTGGAGGCCGGGCAGGAGGTAGAAGCGGCCGTCCTCCTGCCGGAGCGTGTCCAGGTCGGCCTGGAGGTTCCACTTGGCGACCTTCTCCTTGAAGTTCGGCATCAGGTCCAGGTAGTCGCTGACCGGCAGGATGGCGCCGGAGGCGACGAAAGGGGTCTCCTGGGCGGGATAGGTCTTGGGGATGATGAGCGGGGCGTCACCCGCGCCGATCACCAGGCTGCGTTTGTTCTCGTAGTCGCTGAGCGGCACCACGCTCGGCTGGAGGGTCACGTTGGTCCGCTTGCCGAGCTCGGACCAGAACAGCCAGTCGTTCTTGATCGGGTAGAACGGGTGGTTGTTGTACAGCACGGTGAACGACAGCGGCGCGGCGGCCTTGAACTGGGCGCCGGCCCCGTAGCCGGGCATCGCGCCCTCCCGGTTCGCCGCCAGGTTGTCGGCCTGCTTCTTGGTGTCGTCACTGCCGCAGCCGGCCAGGACGGCGAAGGTACCCATCGCGACCATCGCCTGACGCCGGTTCATCTGGTACATGGAAGTCCTTTTTCTCGGATTTCTCGGAAACGGGTGGGAGGGCGACCGGGGTGACAGAGGCCGGCGGGAGTACGGCTATCCCTTGACCGCGCCGAGCGTGACCCCGGTGACGAAGTAGCGCTGGACGAAGGGGTAGATCCCCAGGATGGGCAAGATGGTGAGCACCGTCGTCACCGCCTTGATGTTGGCGGCCACCGTCATGTTCATCGCGTCGGCGCCCACCGACGACGCGCCGGTGGCGCCGGCGATCAGGTTGCGCAGGAAGACGGTCACCGGGAAGAGATCGGACTGGCTCATGTAGAGGAACGCGGCGAACCACGAGTTCCAGAACGCGACGGCGTAGAAGAGCACCATCGTGGCGATCACCGCCTTCGACAGCGGCAGCACGATCCGCAGCAGGATGCCGTAGGTGTTCATGCCGTCGATCGCGGCGGCCTCCTCCAGCTCGACCGGCAGCCCCTCGAAGAACGCCTTCATGATCAGGAGGTTGAAGACGCTGATGGCGTTCGGCAACACGATGGCCCAGATGCTGTCCTTCATCCCGAGGCTGGTGATCAGCACGTAGTTGGGGATGATGCCGCCGGAGAAGAACATGGTGAAGACGGCGATCCCGATCAGGAGCCTGCGGCCCTTGAGATGCCTCTTGGACAACACGTAGGCGTAGCAGGTGGTCATGAACATCGCGATCGCCGTGGCCACGACCGTGTACACCACGGTGTTGCGGTAGTTCGTCCAGAACGTCGGGTCAGAGATCACGTACTCGTACGTCGACAGGGTGAAGCCGCGGGGTATGAGGTTGACCTGACCCGAGCGGATGGCGGTCTCGTCGCTCAGCGAGCGGGCGACCACGTTGACGAAGGGGTACAGGGTCACGATCACGACGCCGGCCAGAACGACGGCGTTGACCGCCTGGAACACCCGATGGCCCCTGCTCACGTCCACGCTCACCACAGGCTCGTCCCCACCGTGCGCCGGGAGATCAGGTTCGCCGACAACACCAGGATCAGCCCGATCAACGCCTCGAACAGGCCGATCGCCGTGGCGTAGCTGAAGTTGTTGGACACCACGCCCATCCGGTACAGGTACGTGGAGATCACGTCCGCGGTCGGGTACGTCAGCGGGTTGTACAGCAACAAGACCTTCTCGAACCCGACCGCCATGAACGCCCCGATGTTCAGGATCAGCAGGGTGACCGCGGTCGGCCGGATGCCGGGCAGCGTCACGTGCCAGGTCTGCCGCCACCGGCCCGCGCCGTCGATCCTGGCCGCCTCGTACAGCTGGTCGTCGATGGTGGTCAGCGCGGCGAGATAGAGGATCGTCCCCCACCCGACGGTCTGCCACATCTCCGAGGAGACGTAGATCGTCCGAAACCACTCCGGCTGCTGCAGGAACGAGATGGGGTCGTCACCCGCCACGCGCAGGATCTGGTTCACCGGCCCGTCCACCGACAACAACTCGATGACCAGGCCGGCCACGACCACGATCGACAGGAAGTGCGGCAGGTAGGAGATCGACTGGACGAACCGCCTGAGGCGCCGCTGCCGCACCTCGTTGATCAGCAGTGCGAGCACGATCGGCATGGGAAAGCAGAACAGCAGGGTCAGCGCCCCCAGCACCAGCGTGTTGGTGAACACCTGCCAGAACGTCGGGTCGTTCAAAAACATCCGCACGTAGCGCAGGCCCGCCCACTCCTCGCCCAGCACGCTGCCGCCGGGCTCGAACTTCCGGAAGGCGATCACGTTGCCGATCATCGGCAGGTACCGGAATATCGCGAAGAACAGCAGCGGGAGAACCGCCAGCGAGTACAGCTGCCAGTCGCGGCGCAGCGCCTGACGCCAGGTACGACCCGGAGCGCGCCTCCCCCGGACGGGATCGGACGTCACCTCACCCGGATCAGGAGTGCCGGATGACACCTCGACCGTCCCGGTCGCGCTCATCCCCGCGTCTCCGGTGCCGGCCGGTGAACGCGTGCCGGCGGCCGCGGGCGTCGCCGGTGGACCGCCTGTTCGCTCATGCCATCCCTTCGACCGGCGACGGCGTCACCCGAGGCCGTCGGCCGTGAATCAATCGGAGTTGTGAGGCTGAAACTTTCAATGCGGTTTATTAATATTGCGGAAATATAAGCGGCTGGTAGAGGTGAGTCAAGGGAGGTGTCAACAGACTTATGACGAGGAAGGTCTTCCTCGTTCTCACTCGCAGCTCAACGTCGTGCGAACTCGGCGCACTTATTTACTCGAAATGTTTCGGAGCCGATGTGCAGCCAGCGTCCCTGTCATCCGGCGGCGAAAGGTTTCGGCTCACGGTGCCGGAACAGCGTTCCTCGCCCGTGCCGGGACGGTGCCCCTCGCCCGTGCCGGTCCTGCGGCCCGCTCATCGCGGCCCGGCGCCGGACCGGGAGGGTCGGCGGGCCGCCTTTCGTGAGCGGCCTCCCGGGCGACGCACGCCGGGGAACCCGGGGCAACGGGAAGCCGGGGAACGCCGGAAAGGGGAAAAGGGGAACCCGGCGCCCGGCGACGGCGGGCGCCGGGCGGCTCGTGGGCGGCTCGCGGCCTCCTCGTGGTCGGCTCTCGTTCGTGCCGTGTGATCAGCCCTCGTACATGCCGTCGATGATCTCCGCGTACTTGGCGTGGATGACGCGGCGCTTGAGCTTCAGGCTCGGGGTGAGCTCCGTGCTCTCGGCCGTCCACTCCACCGGCAGCAGCCGCCAGCGCTTGATCTGCTGGACGCGGGCCAGCTTCTCGTTGGCGACGGCGATCGCGCCCTCGACGGCCTTCAGGACGTCGGGGTGCTCGGCGAGGTCGGCCAGGGTGGTGAACGAGACGCCGTTGGCCTGCGCCCAGCCGGGGGCCACCTCGCCGTCGAGGGTGAGGATCGCCACCGGGTACGGCCTGCCGTCGCCGTAGGCGAGGGCCTGGCCGATGAGCGGGTGCTCCTTGAGATGGCTCTCGATGTTGGCCGGGGAGATGTTCTCGCCCCCGGAGGTGATGATGATCTCCTTCTTGCGGTCGACGATGCTGACGAAGCCGTCCTCGTCGATGGAGCCCACGTCCCCGGTGTGCAGCCAGCCGTCCTCGTCGAGCAGCTCGGCGGTGGCCTCGGGCCGTCCGAGGTAGCCGCGGGTGTTGGCCGGGCTGCGGGTGATGATCTCGCCGTCGTCGGCGATCCTGACCTCGACGCCCGGACCCGCCTGGCCGACCGTGCCGAGCTTGTAGCGGTCGGGGGCGTTGGCGGTGAACGCGCCGGTCGTCTCGGTCATGCCGTACACGTCGAGGACCCGCAGGCCGAGGCCGGCGAAGAAGCGCTGGACCTCCAGCGGCATCGGCGCGGCGGCGGTGGCGAGCCAGCCCGCGTTGTCGAAGCCGATCATCGACCGGATGATCGACAGCAGGGCGGCGTCGGCCTGCTCGTAGGCGGCCAGGACCTCGGGCGAGGGGGTGCGCCCGTACTGGTTGGCCTCGATGTAGGCGAGCCCGGCGGCCATCGCCTGGCGCACGCTCTCCTGCTGCTCCTCCGGCTGGGTGGCGAGCAGCGCCTGCAGGCGGGCCATCATCTTCTCCCACACGCGCGGCACCCCGAAGAACAGCACCGGCTTGACCTGGCCGAGGGTGGCGCCGAGCTGGGCGAGGTCGGTGCAGAAATGGGTGTGGGAGAACTTGAAGAGCGGCAGGTAGAGGCTGAGCACCCGCTCGGCGATGTGCGCGTAGGTGAGGTAGGAGATCTGGGTGCCGTTGCCGGGCAGGTCGGCCATCCGGTTGGTGGCCACGACCTCGAAGAACACGTTGGAGTGGGTCAGCGGCACGCCCTTGGGGTTGCCGGTGGTGCCGGAGGTGTACAGGACGGTGAGGACGTCGTCGGCGGTCACCGCCTGCCAGCGGGCGTCGACGGCGGCGGGGTCGGCGGCGAGTCTTTCGCGGCCGAGGGCCAGGAAGTCGTCCCAGGAGACGAACCGGTCGCCGGCCGGGGCGCCCTCCAGCACGATGACCTTGCGAAGCTCGGGGAGGTCGTCCAGGACCGGCTCCCACCTGGCCAGGTCGGCCGGTCCGCCGAGCACCGCGATCCTCGCCGCGACGTCACCGGCCACGAACGCCACCTGCTCGGGGGCGAAGGTCGAGTAGACCGAGCAGGACACGGCGCCGGCGTGCACCGCGCCCAGATCCGCCAGCACGTGCTCGCTGCGGTTGACCATCATGAGCGCCACCGCCTCGCCGGGCTCCAGCCCGAGGGCGGCGAAACCGGCGGCGATCTCCAGGACCCGCTGCCTGGCCTGGGAGTAGGTGAGGGTGGACCAGCCCCCCTCGACCGGGTCGGAGTACGCCGGCGCGTCGGGATTGCTCTCCGCCGCCTCCTTCAGCTGACCACAGACCGTACGGCCCGCGATCTCCCTCTCGATCGCCGCCCGCTCCTCAAGGACACCGGCCATGACGCGCCTCCAGAAAGTGCTCACTTGCACGAGTGGCATGCATCGCACCACACGCCGTTCCCCTTGGACAAGACCCTGAAAGGGAGAAGAAACACCACATCGCGTAACCGGCTTTCCCGTCCCGCCGGAAGGCGTACATAGAGTTAGCCTCTGATCACGCGATGACGTTCGGGGGGACGCATGCCATCGGGAAGACGAGCTCGCGAGAAGACCTTCTTCGGGCACCCGCGCGGCCTCGCCACGCTGTTCGGCACCGAGATGTGGGAGCGCTTCAGCTGGTACGGCCTGCGGGCCATCCTCGCCACCTTCATGGCCGCCTCCCCCGCCACGGGCGGCCTCGGGCTGACCGAGCAGACCGCCCAGGCGATCATCGGCATCTACGGCGCCCTCATCTATCTCGTCGCCCTGCCCGGCGGCTGGATCGCCGACCGGATACTCGGCGCCCGCAGGGCGGTGCTGTGCGGCGGCTTCGTCATCATGTGCGGCCACATCAGCATGGCCATCCCCGTCAGGACCGGCGCCTTCGTCGCGCTCGGCCTGTTCCTCATCATCATCGGGACCGGGCTGCTGAAGCCCAACATCTCCACGATGGTCGGCAAGCTCTACCCTCAGAACGACGACGCGCGCAGGGACGCGGGCTTCTCGATCTTCTACCTCGGCATCAACATCGGCGCCTTCATCGCCCCCATCGTGGTCGGCCGGCTCGCCGAGGGCGACCGCTGGCACCTGGGCTTCGGCGCGGCGGCGGTCGGCATGGCCCTGGGCCTTCTCCAGTACGTGCTGGGCAGGCGCCACCTCATGGGCGTGGGCGAGCGGCCGGGCCACCGGATGACCCCGCGCGAGCGCCGGCACTTCACCCTCGCCCTCGTCGTGGCCGTCGTCGCGGCGGGCGGCGCGCTGGCCGTGTGGGGGGCCTCGGGCACCTTCAGCCTCGACACCTTCGCCCTGGTGATGACGCTGCTCATCGTGGCCGTGCCGGTGCTCTACTTCGGCTACATCCTGCTGGGCAGCCACAACCTGACCGACGACGAGCGCTCCCGGATGAAGGCCTACGTCTGGCTGTTCGCCGCGGCCGCCGTCTTCTGGATGGTCTACGACCTGGCGCCGACCGTGCTGCTGTTCTTCGCCCAGAACAACACGGACCTGTCGCTGTTCGGCCTGCGGATCACCCCGGCGACCACGCAGGCGTTCAACCCGCTGTTCATCATGATCTTCGTGCCGGTCTTCGCGGCGCTGTGGATCCGGCTGGGCAACCGGGTGACCGCTCCCCACAAGTTCTCCGTGGGACTGTTCGTCAACGGCCTGAGCTTCATGATCATGGCGCTCGCCGCCATGCTGGCCCAGAGCGGGAGGATCTCGGTGTGGTGGCTGGTGCTGGTCTACCTCGTCCAGGTCTTCGGGGAGCTGGCGCTGAGCCCGGTCGGGCTCTCGGTCACCACCAAGCTCGCACCCGAGGCGTTCAAGAGCCAGATGCTCGGGCTGTGGTTCCTGTCCTTCTCGGTGGGCGACGCGGTGGGCGGGCAGACGGGGCGGTTGAAGAACTACATGTCGGAGCCCGCGTACTTCCTCACCCTCGCCGCGATCTCCATCGTGGCGTCGCTGGTGCTCCTCGCCTTCGCGGGCAGGCTGCATACGATGATGCGCGAGCACCGGGCGCCGGACACGGCCCCGTCGCGCTGACCGTCCCGCCGACCTCATGGAAAGCGCATATATCCGGTCATGGGATGATTTATTCGTGAATCATGTGCTCGATCTCGTCGGGATCTTCGTCTTCGCCCTCTCGGGCGCCCTCGTCGGCGTGCGCAGGCGGCTCGACGTGGTGGGCATGACCGTACTGGCCGAGATGACCGCGCTGGGCGGCGGGATCGCGCGCGACCTGATCCTGAACGTGCCGCCCGCGGCCTTCTCCAGCGTCGGCTACGTGGTCGTGCCGGTGCTTGCCACGGTGATCGTGTTCTTCTGGCATCCGCAGGTCGAGCGGGTGATGCCCGCGGTGAACGTGTTCGACGCCGCGGGGCTCGGCCTGTTCTGCGCGGTCGGCACCGAGAAGGCGATGTACCTCGGCCTCTCCCCGCTGCACGCGACCCTGCTCGGGGTCACCACCGCGGTCGGCGGCGGCATCCTGCGCGACGTCCTCGCCGGGCAGATCCCCACCCTGCTGTACGACCGCCAGCTGTACGCGGTGCCCGCCATGCTCGGCTCGGCGCTGATGGCGCTGCTCTACACCCTCGACCTGCACGGCTGGCCGGCCACGCTGGCCGCCGCGTGCCTCGCCTTCGGGCTGCGGATCGCGGCCGTGCGGCTGGGACTGCGGGCCCCGCTGGCCAGGGGCGTCACCTCCGACTGAACCACGCCCCGCCGTCCACCCGGCCGGTTCACAGGGCCGGGGTGAGAGGGGCGGCGGGGCGGGTGCCGTACGCGCCCCTGCGCCTGGCCTCGGCGATGCGCCGCACCGCCTCGACGAGGACCTGGGGCGGCTGGGTGAAGGGGAGGCGGAGCCGCCCCTCCAGGGTGCCGTCCACCCCGAACCACTGCCCGGGAGCCAGGCGGACCCCCTGGCAGGCCGCCGCGTCGACCAGCGCGACGGCTGAGGGGCCGGACAGCCGCACCCAGAGCGAGCCGCCGCCCGCGGGTGTCAGGAAGCTCCAGTCGGGCATGCGCGCCGCCAGCTCGGCCGCCAGGACGGCCCTGGAGGCACCGAGGAGGCGGGCCCGCTCGGCCCTGGCCCGCTCGATGTCCTCGAACAGTTCGGTCACCACCAGCTGCTCGAAGAGCGGGCTGGCGATGTCCACCGAGGCGCGGAGCACGGCCAGGCGGCGGACCGTCGCGGCGGTGGTGCGGATCCAGCCGATGCGCAGCCCGCCCCACCACAGCTTGGACGCCGAGCCGATGGTGATCACCCTGCCGTCGGTGTCGAACGCGGCCAGCGGCGTGGCCCCGGCCCCCTCGTCGATCGCCAGCTCGCCCCAGCTCTCGTCGGCCACCAGGGTGGTGCCGTACCGCCTCGCCGCGGCGGCGAGGGCCGCCCGCGCCGTGTCGTCCATCAGATGCCCGGTCGGGTTCTGGAAGTCGGGGATGACGTACACGAGGCGGGCGGCCGACTGGCGCATCGCGCAGGTCAGCAGTTCCAGGTCACGCCAGCCCTCCTCGGGGACGCCGACCGGGACGATCCTGGCGCCGCGCGTCCTGGCCAGGTCGAGGACGTGCGGGTAGGTGGGCGACTCCACCAGCATCGGGTCGCCCCGGGAGAGCAGCATCGTGGTCACCAGGTGGATGGCCTGCTGGGCGCCGGTGGTGACGAGGATCTGCTCGGGGCGGGTGGCCACCCCGCGCGCGGTGTAGCGTGCCGCGATCGCCTGGCGCAGCGGGGCTATCCCGACCGGGTCGTAGCCCATGCCGAGCGTGTAGCGGGGATAACGGCCGGCGGCGGCGGCGATCGCCTCGGGCAGCGTCGAGATCGCGCTCGGGGCCGCGGCGTGCATCGGCAGCAGCCCGTCGCCCTCGGCGGCGAGCCACGGGTTGTCCGCGCCCAGCGAGCCCGCGTCGGGCAGCGAGGTCCAGCTTCCCGCGCCCTGCCTGCTCTCCAGGTACCCCTGCTCGCGGAGCAGGTCGTAGGCCGCGGTCACGGTGGTGCGGCTCACGCCCAGGGCCGTGGCGAGATGCCGCTCGGCGGGCACCCGCATCCGCACGGGCAGCCGCCCGTCGAGGACGAGTGACCGCACGGTCCCGGCCAGGACCCGGTAGTACGGCCTGGCGGTGGGGTCGATCGACAGGAGGCGGGCGAGCTGGGGGCCGCTCATATACCGGTCCATGCGGGCCATCGTAAGGCCACTTGTAGTGATTGGCCCTTTTGGTCCGGCAGGATGGCCTGAACGATTGACGCCATCATGAGCGAACTCTCCCTGCCCACCCTTGTCTCCCTCCCCAACCGTCTCACCCGCCTGTACGCGGGCTTGGCCCTCTACGGCGTCGGCGTCGCCCTGCTGATCGAGTCGCGGCTGGGCGGCAGCCCCTGGGACGTCTTCCACCAGGGGCTCTCCATCCACCTGGGCCTGTCGATCGGCACCTGGATCATCATCGTGGGTGCCCTGGTCATGCTGCTGTGGATCCCGCTGCGGCAGCGGCCCGGGGTGGGCACCCTCAGCAACGTCGTCTTCCTCGGCCTGTTCGCCGACGCGGCCATGTGGCTGCTCCCGACCCCGGACGCCCTCGCCGCGCGCTGGGCGTACCTCCTGCTCGGCGTCGTGGTCACCGGCGCGGCGACCGGCCTGTACATCGGCGCGGGGCTCGGCCCCGGACCGCGCGACGGCCTGATGACCGGCCTGAACCGTCTCGGCCTGTCCATCCGCGCGGCGCGCACCGTCATCGAGGTCACCGTGCTGGCCGTGGGCTGGCTGCTGGGCGGGACGGTGGGGGTGGGAACGCTGGTGTTCGCCCTCGCCATCGGGCCGCTGAGCCAGTTCTTCATGCCCAGGACGCAGCCGGGCGCCCAGTTCCTCCCAAGGCCACCGTGGACCGCGCGGAGGCGTTAGCTTCGAGTCATGTGGATCGAGGACTACGCGCTCATCGGCGACATGCAGTCGGCCGCCCTGGTCGGCCGGAACGGCTCCATCGACTGGCTCTGCCTGCCGCGCTTCGACTCGCCCTCCTGCTTCGGGGCGCTGCTCGGGGACAAGAAGAACGGCCAGTGGTGGATCGGCCCCGCGCACGCCGAGCGGCCGCGCGCCACCCGGCGCCGCTACCGGGGCGAGACCCTCATCCTGGAGAGCGAGTGGGACACCCCGGGCGGCACGGTGAGGGTGACCGACTTCATGCCCACCCGGCACACCAACCCCGACCTGGTGAGGATCGTGGAGGGCGTGTCCGGCACGGTGGAGATGGCCACCGAGATCCGCATCCGCTTCGACTACGGCCGCATCGTGCCCTGGGTGCGCCGCAGCGACGGCCTGCTGCAGGCCGTCGGCGGGCCCGACTCCGTGTGGCTGCACTCCCCCGTCGCGCTGGAGGGCGGCGACTACGCCCACCGGGCGAGGTTCGAGGTGTCCGAGGGTGACAGCATGGCGTTCGTCTTCACCTGGCACCCCTCGCACGAGCCCAAGCCCGTCGAGATCGATCCGTACGAGCAGCTGGCCGAGACCGAGGCGCTGTGGGCCGAATGGGTGGAGCAGTGCACCTACCAGGGGCCGTGGCGCGACGCCGTGGTCCGCTCGCTCATCACGCTCAAGGCGCTCACGTACGCCCCCACCGGCGGCATCGTCGCCGCCCCGACCACCTCGCTGCCCGAGGACCTCGGCGGCGTCCGCAACTGGGACTACCGCTACTGCTGGCTGCGCGACGCCACCATGACCCTGGACGCCCTGATCGGCTCCGGATACCTGGAGGAGGCGGGCGCGTGGCGGTCCTGGCTGCTGCGGGCCATCGCGGGCCGCGCCCAGGACCTGCAGATCATGTACGGCGTCGCCGGGGAGCGCAGGCTGACGGAGCTGGAGCTCGACTGGCTGCCCGGCTACGAGAACTCCCGGCCGGTCAGGATCGGCAACGGCGCGGTCGACCAGCTCCAGCTGGACGTCTACGGCGAGGTCATGAACTCCCTGCACCTGTCCCGCGTCTCGGGTCTCGAGGCGGACCACCGGGCGTGGACCCTGCAGTTCGAGCTGATCTCCTACGTCGAGGAGCACTGGGGCGACCCGGACGAGGGCCTGTGGGAGGTCCGCGGCCCGCGCCGGCACTTCGTCCACTCCAAGGTGATGTGCTGGGTCGCCGTCGACAGGGCCGTCAGGCAGGTGGAGGCCTTCGGCAAGCCCGCCCCGCTGACGCGCTGGAAGGACCTGCGCGACCGCATCCACGCCGAGATCTGCGACAAGGGCTTCGACCCGGTGCGCGGCACCTTCACCCAGTCGTACGGCTCGCAGGAGCTGGACGCGGCCCTGCTGCTGATCCCGATCGTCGGCTTCCTGCCGCCGGAGGACCCCCGCGTGGTCGGGACGGTGGAGGCGATCCAGCGCGAGCTGATGGTCGACGGCTTCGTGCTGCGCTACCCGGTCTCCCCCGACAACGACGTGGACGGCCTGCCCGGTGGCGAGGGCGCGTTCCTGGCGTGCAGCTTCTGGCTGGCCGAGGCGCTGGCGATGATCGGCCGCAAGGACGAGGCCGTCGAGCTGTTCGAGCGGCTGCTGTCGCTCCGCAACGACGTCGGCCTGCTCGCCGAGGAGTACGACCCCCGCTACGGCCGGATGGTCGGCAACTTCCCGCAGGCGTTCAGCCACGTTCCGCTGATCCACACCGCCCGCGCGCTCAGCTGAGCGGGCGACCTCCGAGCACTTCCAGCCTCATTTATCCCCTTTAGTCCGGATAAGTCCTGAGGGTGGGATGGCTTTTCGGAAATCTGCAAAGAAACCTGGGATTCGGCTGCAACAATCCGGTGCGATCGTGACTCTCATCCGATGTAACACCACCGGAAAGGATCGAACCAATGAGCGATTTCGATGTGAGCAGCACCGACCTGGTCGACTACGACGGCGACGGAGGCACCGACGCCCAGCTGATCGACATCGACGGCGACGGTCTCGCCGACGAGGAGCGCTACGACACCGACGGCGACGGCGTCACCGACGTCGTCTACCTCGACCACGACGGTGACGGCTACATCGACGAGACGCGGGTCGACCTGAACGGTGACGGGGTCGCCGACTACACCGAGACCGCGGGCCCCTTCCCGACCGTCTGAACCGTCTGACCGTCCGAACCGGGGAGACCGGCACGAGCCCGGGTGATCTCACCGAGGGGGGACCCGGATCCGGGTCACACGGGCGGCCGGCGAGGAAGGCCCGCGATGAGGGACCGGCGCGCGTTCCCTTCCCCGCTCCCGGCCTGGCCGGCGCTGACCGGCTGCGGCGCGGTGACGGTTCCGGCGGCGGATTCGCCGCCGGACCCGGGGACCGGGCGCTGAGGCGTCCCTCCCCGCCGCGCCGCTCCCTCACCCCCCGCACCGACCCAGGAGAAGATCCCGACATGCCCGCTCAGACACCCGTACCGGACGGCCGGGCCCGCGTACCCGCCCGCGGGAACACCTCCGGCGGCCGGGATGGTGACGCGTGAACGCCGGGCCCGCGGACCTGCTGCGCCGCCTGTGCGACACCACCGCGGCCAGGCTCTCCGGCGCGGAGCTGCGCGAGCGGGTGAGGCAGGTGCGCGCCGGCCTCGACGCGCCGCTGCGGGTCGCGGTGGCGGGCGCGGTGAGCAGTGGCAAGTCGACGCTGGTGAACGCGCTGCTCGGCCTGCCCGTCGCCCCGGTGGACGCGGGCGAGTGCACCTTCGTGGTCACCCAGTACGAGTACGGCGAGGACGACGGCCACATCACGGTCGAGCTCGCCGACGGCGGGGTGGCCCACTCCCGGCTGCTGCCGGGACACCGGCTCCCCGCCGAGTTCGGCGTCGACGTGGCCGGGATCCGGCGCCTGCGGGTCACGCTGGACCTGCCGTCGCTGCGCACGATCACCATCGTCGACACCCCCGGCATGAACACGGTGACGGCCGCCAACGAGCGGGCGGCCAGGAGCATGCTGTTCGGCTCGGGCGACGAGGACGACCGCGCGCAGGCGATGATCTACGTGCTGCGCTACGTCCAGAAGTTCGACGACACCACCCTCGCCGAGTTCCGCGGGCTCACCGACGCCTGCGGCATGAGCTGCGTCAACACCCTCGCCGTGCTCGGCCAGGTCGACCGGCGCGGCGACGAGGGCGACCCGTGGCCGACCGCGAGGCGGCTCGCCGCCAAGGGCTACGCGGACCTGCGCACCTCCGTCTTCGACGTGGTCCCGGTGATCGGCCTGCTGGCCGAGACCGCGCGGGCCCGCCCGCTGGGCACCGAGGAGGCGGCGGCCCTGGCGGCGCTGGCCGGGCTCGACGAGGACGACCTGGAGGACTACCTCCTGGACCTGGACGACTTCCGCTCGGCGCCCGAGCTGCCCGTACCGGCCGAGGTGCGGCACCGGCTGGTGGAGCGGCTGCACCGCTACGGCATCACCAGCGCGGTGGACGCGGTGCGCGCGACCGGGACCGCCGACCCCGAGGCGCTCGCCGCCCACCTGCTGGAGCGTTCCGGCTACTCCTCGGCGGGCCGGGCCGCGACCGGCTCGGTGGCCGCGGGCATCGCCCACTTCGCCCGCCGCGCCGACCAGCTGAAGGCGCTCGACGCGCTGACCAGGCTGCGCGCGATCGCCCGCACGCCCGCGCTGGGGGCCGACCGCGCCACCCTGGACGCGCTGGCGGCCCAGCTCGACGAGAACCGGCCGATCGCGACCTCCCTGGGCGGCCTGCGGATCTTCACCGCCGCCGAGGCGCTCGGCCGCGGCACGCTCGTGCTGAACGAGGAGATGACCGCGGAGCTGCTGCGCCTGGCCCGCCACGACGAGCCCGCCGAGCAGCTCGGCCTGCCTCCGGGGGCCGCTCCCGCGGAGATCGCAGCCGCGGCCACGGCGGCGTCGATGCGCTGGCGCACCCTCGCCATGATGAGCGAGGGCAGGACCGGCGGGCAGCGGGCCAGGGACGTGCTGACCGTCCTGGAGGACATCGTCTCGGCGGCGCTGGACGAGACGGCACCGGAGAAGGCCGCGCCGGAGGCGGCGGCACCGGACGGGACCGCGCGGGACGGGCGAACGCCCTCCGCCGGTGGCGGGGGCGGCGAACCGCTCCCGCCGGTCCGGGTGGACCCCGCCGCGGTCGAGGCGCTGCGGTCCTCCCCCATGGTCCCCGCCGACGACCGGCGGGCGCTGGAACTCCTGCTCGCCGGGTCCGAGCTGGCCACCCAGCTCGGAGCGCCGCCCGGAGCCCCTCGCGCCGAGGTCGCGGGCTACGCCGCCGCCCTGGGCGCCAGGTTCCGCACCCTCACCCACCGGCCGCTCTCCCTGCGGCAGCGGCGGGCCGCCGAGACGCTGTGCGAGGCGTACGAGACCATCTGGGCGCACTACGGCGACGGTTCCTGAGGCGGCACCCCCGCGACACCCGACCATCCCCGACAGGAGAAAAGGACCGACCATGACGACCCCCGACCCGACCGGCCCCGTGGCCAGGCTGCTGCGCTACGCCAACGAGGTCCACGCGCTGGCCGGGCAGTGCGGCAGGAAGGACCTCGCGGAGGTGCTGGCCGCGTGCGCGGGCCGCTGGAAGGACGAGTGCACCGACATCGTGGTCGCCGGGGCGCAGAAGCGCGGCAAGAGCCGGCTGCTCAACACGCTGGTGGCCCACCCCGACCTGCTCCCCGTCGACGCCGACGTCGCCACCAACTGCTTCCTGTCGCTGCGGCGCGGCCCCCGGCTCGCCGCCGTCGTGCACCGCGGTACCGACGCGGGGCCGGTCCAGACGCCGATCACCGTCGAGTCGATCCCCGACTACGCCTCGATGCGCGGCGACGCGGGCAAGCGCCGCGACGTCGTCAGCGTGGACATCACCCTCGACAACCCGCTGCTCGACGGCCTGCGGCTGCTCGACACCCCCGGCGTGGACAGCCTGACGGTGGGCCACCGGCAGGTGACGGTGGCCATGCTGCAGCGGGCCGACGCGCTGCTGTTCACGCTCAGCGCCCAGGACCAGCCGGTACTCAGGCACGAGCTGGAGTTCCTCGCCGAGGCCGCCGAGCGGGTCCAGGCGATCGCGTTCGTCCTGACGAAGGTGGAGGACTCGGCCAACTGGCGCGCCCTGCAGGAGGAGAACAAGGCCCGGCTGAGGACCTTCGTCACCGAGGCGATCGCGGCGAGTCCCGGCCGGGCGGCGACGCTGGCCCCGCTCCTGGAGGCGCCGTGGATCCCGGTGAGCGCCAAGCTCGCCGAGGCCGCCGAGGCCAAGCGGCGCGAGGGGCGCACGGAACGCGCCGACACCCTGCGGGCGCGCAGCGGCATGGACGCGCTGGAACGGCACCTGCGCGGCTTCGCCGAGGGCAGGGACTCCGCGCGGGGCGCCACCGTGGTCGCCGCCGCGCTGTCGGTGCTGGGCTCGCTGGCGACCGGCGCCAAGGACGACGTCGCCGTGGGCTCCGGCGACGAGGGCGACGTCACCGCCCGGCTCGCCGAGGTGGACGCCGGTCTGGCGGAGCTCACCGCGCTGGCGGGGCGCCGCAGGGCGGGCGCGGTGGCCAACACCTTCCTCGGGCGCGAGGTGGCGGGCATCGTGGCGGCGCGGGTGTCGGAGATCCGCCAGCCGTACGAGAACACGATCGCCACGCTGAAGAAGCAGGCCCAGATCGACCAGTACATGGCGGAGCTGCCGGAGAGCGTGCAGCGCTCCCTGGAGGCGGCGTGGTCGCAGATCGTCTACGACGTGGAGACGCTGGCCAGGACCACGCTGGACGCCTTCGCCCGCGACCTCGGCCTCGACCCGGTGGACCTGGCCACCGACGGTCGCGCGATGCCCAGCCTGACGCAGGTCCAGGTCAGGGGTGACCTGGCCGCGGACGACCCGGGCGGCGTGGACCTGATCCGGGACGTGCTGCCCTCGGCCTCGATCGGGCTGTCCCTGGGCGGCTTCGCCACGGCCCTGCTCGGCCCGGTGGGCTTCATCCTGGTCGCCCCGGCCATCGGGGCGGCCATCTTCATGGGACGCCGCTCGATGGAGAAGGTGCAGCGCAGCCAGGCGGCGATCAGGGGGGCGCTGCGCGACCAGTTCTCGGTGATCGCCAGGGAGATGACGCTCGACCTAGAGCGGATGGTGGCGACCTGGCGGGTGGGCGTCGAGCAGACCGCGGACGAGAGCCTGGCACGGCGCCGCAGGGAGCTGGAGACCCGGCGGGCCGAGCTGAGGTCCGCCTCCGCCCGCTCGGCCGCCGACCGTCTCAAGGCTCGCAAGTCGGGCGAGGACCGCATCGCCGCGATCGGCACCCTCACCACGCGCGGCCAGGAGCTCCGCAGGGAACTCGCCGCCGCGGTGGCCGCGCTGGGCGCGGAACGGCCGATGCCCGCCGTGACGACCTGACCGGAGGCCGGGACGGGGGCGTGACACGTCCGTGGAGCCGTTCACGGCCCCCGCCGCCCCCGGCGGGGGCCGTGAACGGTCAGAGCGGCAGGTGCACCAGGGTGGCGGGCTGGTCGCGGGTGGCGCCGGTCGCGTCGGCGGGGCGGTGCAGGCAGAGCAGGCCCGTGGGAACCCGGGCGACCGGCTCGAACGTCCCCGGCGTGCGGTGCACCTCCCGTGCCCCGCCGGGGGTGACGTGCAGCAGCCTGCTGCGGTCCGCGTCCCGCATGGTCATCCACATCGAGTCGCCGTCGGCGACGAACCTGGGGCGCTCCCAGCGGTGCCGCGAGGTGAGGTGACCGGCCAGCGTCGCCGACTGCTTGCCCATCAGGAACTCCAGCGTCTGGGAGCGCTGGTCGAAGATCCCGACCGACCAGCCCCTGGCCGGGCTCACCTGGTCGACGCCGACCGCGTAGATCTGGCGACCGGCGGGGAACCAGCGCAGCGCGCCGCCCCGGGGGCGCGGCATGACCAGCCTGGTCCTGCCGTCCGCGGTGTCGGCCTCCAGCCCCGCCGATCCGGAGGTGAACCACCTGCCCTGGTGCAGGACGACCTGGTGCAACCAGCTCCGCCCCGGCTCGCGCACCGTCGGGCGCACGACGCCGCCGGGGTCGACCAGGCACAACACCTGCCACGGCCTGAAGTCCTGGTGCCGGTTCTGGAACATCGGCTTGTTGCTGCTGAACTGCCCGAGCACCACGGTGCAGCCCGGCGCGCCCACCGAGGACGACGGCTCGGTGCCGCTGGGGGCCTCCTGGTCGAGCAGCCGGCGCAGCCTGTTGTCCTCGTTGAGGAACCACCGGGCGTACGGGCCCAGCTCGCGCGGCTGGGGGGCCTGGAAGGCGAGGGTCCCCGCCAGGTCGAGCTCGATCACGGCCAGGTGGCCGGTCTCCCCCCAGGGCAGGCCCATTGCGGTGTCGACCGGGACGGCCTGCCGGGACTGGAAGAAGACCCACGCCGTACGGCCATGCGCGATCACGGTCGGGTCGCCCCACATCTGCAGCGGGTGGGTGGCGCGGATGGCCAGGTCGGGGGTGAGGGTGCGGACCAGCACCTGCGCGGGCCCCACCTGTTCCACGGCGACGACGCCCTCTCCGGACGCGTCCCACTCCACGAGCCTGCCGAAGCGGAGCTCCCGGTCGTGGCGGCCGCCGATCCCGTCGAGCCTGCGCAGGAGGTGGCCGTTGTCGAAGGCCTGGTGGACGAAGACCCGGCCTGCCTCGGCACGCGCCTCCAGCACGGCGTCCGTGACCTTCTCGATCCCCTGGACCGTGGGCCCGCCCGCGGCGCCCGCAGCGCTCCCGGCGCTCCCGGCGCTCCCGGTGCCCCCTGGCGGTCCGGTGGGGGCCCGGTGGCCGCCGGTGGCACCGCCCGCCGGACCGGTGAAGGCCCGCGGGCCGGGGACCGGCGCGCCGGGAGGCCGGTGGCCCCCGGCGGGGCCGCCCGCGGGGACCGGGGAGTCCGCCGAGGGGCCGGTGAAGGCCCGCTGCCCCGTACCGGAGACCCGCCCGGTGCCGGGAGCGCCGGACGTGCCGGTGGGCACCGGGTGGCCACCGGTGGCGGGAGCGGGTCCCCGGCCGGGCTCGCGGTGCTCGACCTTGAGCTTCCAGGCCAGCTGCGCGGCGCCGTAGGCGACCACGATCTTCGGGTCGTCGTAGGTCCTGACCCGCTCGCCGAAGCGCTCGCGGACGGCCTTCTGGACCAGCGGCATCCTGCTGGGCCCGCCGGTCATGAACACCGCGGCCAGGTCGTCCGACTCGACCCCCGCGCCGCGGATCGTCTCGTCGAGGATGTCGACCGTCCTGACGATCTCCTCGCCGATGAGGTCCTCCAGGTCGGCCCTGGTGATGTGCACGTCCTCGTTGATGCCCACCACGTAGTGGGAGGAGGTGTCGAACTTCGACAGCGTCTCCTTCGCCTCCCTGGCCATCTTGAGCAGGTCGGCGGCGTAGCTGACGTAGCGGCGCTCGGGGTTGGTGGTCACCTGCTGCCACCAGTCGGCGTCGAGCCGCTCGATCTGGGCGCCGAGGAACGCGAACACCCGCTCGTCGAACCCCTCGCCGCCGATCTCGTCACTGCCTCCCGGCTCGCCGACGACCGCGAAGTCGCCGCCGTCCACGGTGAGCACGGCCGCGTCGAACGTGCCGCCGCCGAGGTCGTAGACGGCCAGGCGCGACCCGCCGGTCGCCCGCCCCGCGGACGCGAAGTAGCGGGCCGAGGCCACCGGCTCGTCGATGAGCGCGATCCGCACGCCGCTGACGACCTTCCTCGCCGCCGCCAGCAGCACCGCCTTGCGGTCGGCGCCCCAGGCCACCGGGTGGGTCAGCGCGATGCAGTCGGGTTCGGCGCCGTCGAACCGCCGCCGCCCCTCGCCGACGAACAGCTCGAGCAGCGCCGCCAGGGCGTCGGCCACGTCCACCGGGACGCCGCCGAGCAGCATCCGGCCCCGGCCGACGTAGCGCTTGGGGTTGCGCTCGACGCGCTCGGGACTGATCGCGATGCCCCGCTGGGCGACCCTGCCCGCCACGAGCGTCCCCCGCTCGTCCAGCATGACGGCGGAGGGGATGCGCCGCTCTCCCTCGACCTCCAGGACGTCGAAGCGCCCTTCCGCCGCCATCACCCCGGCGGAGAAGCTCGTCCCCAGATCGACACCGAGGCACCACTGCGCCATGTCCACTCCTCGAAGATCAGGACCCATCATCCCGCATCCGGCGACCACGGACAGGGCGCGGGCCGGAGCGCCGGTACCGATCCAGGACCCGGAGCGTCGCGGCAGCCGGGACGGGCGCGGGAGCGTCCTCATCATCTCGCGCCCGCGCCGTCTCCACGGCTCACGATTCCGCCGTACGGGAACAGGCCCCGGGCCGGGACGCGGGTGACCGTCCCCCCGGGGGCGGGTCAGCCGCCGGTGGCGCCGTCGGGGCGGACGGCCAGGGCGGCGAGCACCCGGGCGAAGTCCGGCGGGGGCGCGACCACCAGCCGGGTCTGCCCGTCCTGGCTGACCAGGTCGGCCCTGATCAGGGAGAGGCGGCCGCCGTGCCACCAGTAGACCTGCGGGCTGAGGGCGCCGGCGCGCCTGTCGAACTCCCGCTGGGCGAACAGCCGCAGCCGCTCGATCGCGCGGACCACGCCGATGCCCTCGACCGGGTGGACGATCAGCGTCGCCGGGTCGGGCAGGGCGACGAGGACCCCGTCGGAGGGAACCGGCAGGTAGTCGCCCAGCCTGCGCAGGTGGGCGGCGGCACCCTCGGTGGGGCCGGTCAGCCTGCGGACCGCCACACCGCCGAGGTCACCCTCCGTGACCGAGAGCCGCTCCTCCCGGTTGGTGTTGTCCAGGGCCAGGTCGAGCGCCTGGCCCGCGGTGATCGGCCAGCAACCGACCTCCTCGGGGCGTACCGTGCGCCCGGCGGAGGCGTCGCCGACGGTGAGCACCTCGACCAGGTCGGCGGTGAGGTGGCGCCCGACCACGCGGGCCGGGTCGAGGTCGTCGTCGAGCTGGATGCGGGTCCGCAGCATCGGGCGCACCTGCTCCAGATCACAGACGTCGAACGGCTCGTCCGCCGTGGCCAGGGTGTGGGACAGGTGCTCGGAGACGAGGACGGGCCAGTCCTCGCGGGAGCGCCGGAGCGCCTCGGCGCGCAGCCCGGTGAGCCGTACCACGACCCGGCGCGGGCCGGTGAGGGTCAGGGCCGCGCCGCCGGGGTCGAAGGCGCAGGAATAGCCGAGATTGTCGGCGACCAGGGCGAGCAGGGAGTCGAGATCGACCTCTTCGACCGAACGCGGGGGCGTCTCGGTTCGCCGGTTACGGTGCCGCCGGAACAATCTCACGCGTGCGCCCCCTCTGCCGGTTTCCTCCTAGGTTCGCACCTAGAGTGCCTGGTCGGCGCCCCCTGTTGAGTAGGTCAGAGAGCACGATTTTGCATCAATAGCACCAAGTGCCCCGAGCAATACAGAAAACTGTGGCTTTCCATGCCCTATCGGAAGCCCCGCGATAACCGGTACGCCGAGCGGCGCGAGCAGCTCCTCCAGCACCGGGTAGGGGTCGCCGCAGCCGACCCAGGACCCCAGGACGAACCCGGCGGCCCCGTCGAGCGCCCCCGCCTGCAGCAACTGGGTGAGCATCCTGTCGATCCGGTACGGCGCCTCGGCGACGTCCTCCAGCAGCACGATCCTGCCCCGCGCCGACAGCGCGTACGGCGTGCCGCAGAGCGCGGCCAGCAGGCTGAGGTTACCGCCGGTGACCGGCGCCGTGACGTCGCCGGGAACGATCACCCGGTCGCCGCCGATCGCCGGCGGGGCTCCAGCGAGGGCGGCCGTGAAGTTCTCGAAGGTGCGCGGCTCGGGCCCCTCGGGATCGCTGATCGTGGAACAGGCCGGCATCGGCCCGAACCAGGAGGCGACGCCCAGCTCCACGGCGAACGCGCTGTGCAGGGCGGTGACGTCGCTGGAGCCGACCAGCGCCTTGGGGCCGGCGGCCCGCATGGCGTCCCAGTCGAGGTGGCCGAGGAGGCGGGTGGCGCCGTAGCCGCCGCGGGCGCAGAACACCGCGCTCACCGCGGGATCGCACCAGGCGTCCCGCAGATCGGCGGCGCGGCCGGCGTCCGAGCCCGCCAGGTAGCGATCCCTGTCGAGGACGTGGGCACCGACGACGACCTTCAGCCCGAGCCCCTCCAGGACGCGGATGCCGCGCGCCAGCCGCTCGGAATCGGGAGGTCCGGACGGGGCGACCACCGCCACCGTGTCGCCCGGACGCGGCGGGGGCGGGACCGGTATCCCGGCAGCCGGTTCGTTCACTCCGCAAACGGTGCCACACTGGGCTTTCATATGCGACCTCCGCCCCACATCCTGGTGGTCAACGGCATCAAGGTCCGCAGGCCGGTGTTCGTGCTCGCCGCCCCGCACTCCGGCGCGGATCTGCTGGCCCGCGCCCTGAAACGCTCCCCCGGATTCCACGTCACCATGGGGCGGGCGGCGGTGGCGCACGTCGTCTACGCCTTCGCCCGGCGGCCCTCGATCGCGGGACGGGGCATGGGCGCGACCCGCGTGCTCCGCGACGCCATGGCCGAGGCCTGGCAGATCGTCCCGGGCGCCTGCCAGGAGTGCCCGGCCACGTGCCGGGAGGCGGGCGGCGTGACCGGGGCGGGGCCCTGCGTGGCCTCGGGCTCCGTGGCCCGCTTCGGCGACGCCAGCCCCGACCTCCTCTACAGCGCCTCGGTGCTGCTGCAGGCCTTCCCCGACGCCCGTTTCGTCCAGCTCATCAGGGACGGCCGCGACGTGGCCGCCGACATGCTGGCCGACCCCGCGTCCCTGACGTGGTTCAAGCCGGCCATGCTGAGCGACGAGACGGAGTTCCCCAACCCGTTCCTCGGCGTCAACTCCGGCGAGCACCGCGAGCGCTGGAAGGCGATGCCCACGGCGGGCAAGTGCGCGCTGCGCTGGCGCAGCGCGGTGCGGCTGTCGGCCTCGCTCCACCAGGAGCTGCCCCGGGAGCAGTTGCTGACCCTGCGCTACGAGGACCTGGTCTCCTCCCCCGCCGAGGCCCTGGACGGGCTCTCCCGCTTCCTGGAGACCCGGGTCCCCAAGATCGCCCTGCTGGGCCCGAGCGTGCCGAAGGTCGGCGTCTGGCGCACCCGCCTGCGCGGCCAGGACTCCGAGCTGGTGGCCAAGGTCGCCCGCGAGGAGCTCACCCGCCTGGGCTACGCCACCTCGTCCTGACGCCGGTCCGCGCCACCGTCCGCGCCACCGTCCGGGCCCCTTCACGAGGTCTCGCCGAGGGACGCGGAGTCACCAGTTCGCGATCTCGAACGTCGCGCCGGGCCGGATGTCCCCCTGCGGGGCGGGCCTGCCGGCCGCGACGGCCGTGGAGCCGGCGCCGGCCCGCAGCGTGACCAGGATCGTCTCCCAGGTGCCGTCCGCCGACCAACGGCGGTGCCGGTTGTAGACGGTCTTCCAGTTGCCGTAGGCCTCCGGCAGCTTGCGCCAGGGGCAGCCGGTCCTGGTGCGGAAGAACACCCCGTCGATGATCGTGCGGTGATCGGCCCACCGGTTTCCCCGCCGGGCGTGAGCGGGCAGCAACGGCGCCAGCCGTACCCACTCGTCGTCGGTCAGGTCATCGCGTTTCAACCGGTCGTCCACGTCCCCATGATCTAACACCATTCGCCCCGGAAGATCCACTCGCGGGCGGGGCGCCGGGCGTCAGGAGGCCTGACTGAACTGGGTCCGGTAGAGCTCGGCGTAGACCTCCCCCCTGGCCAGCAGCTCCTCGTGGCGGCCCCGCTCGACCACCCGGCCGTCCTGGACCACCAGGATCTGGTCGGCCTCGCGGATCGTGGACAGCCGGTGGGCGATGACCAGCGAGGTGCGTCCGGCGAGCGCGACCTTCAGCGCCTGCTGGACGGCGGCCTCGGACTCGGAGTCGAGGTGCGCGGTGGCCTCGTCGAGGACCACCACGCGGGGTGCCTTGAGCAGCAGCCTCGCCAGGGCCAGCCGCTGCTTCTCGCCACCGGACAGCCGGTGGCCGCGGTCGCCCACCACGGTCTCCAGGCCCTCGGGGAGGCCCAGGACCAGGTCGGAGATCTGGGCGGCGCGCAGGGCGTCCCAGATCTCCTCGTCGCCGGCCTCCGGCCTGGCGTAGCGGAGGTTGGCCCCGATGGTGTCGTGGAACAGGTGGGCGTCCTGCATGACGACTCCCACGGTCTCGCGCAGGGAGGCCAAGGTGGCGTCGCGCACGTCCAGGCCGTTGACGCGGACCGCGCCCTCGCCGACGTCGTAGAGACGGGAGACCAGGCCGGTGATGGTGGTCTTCCCCGCGCCCGAGGGGCCGACCAGGGCTACCATCTCGCCGGGGCGGGCGGTGAAGGTGACGCCGCGCAGCACCTCGTGGCCCGGCCCGGTGTCGGGGCGGGCCACCGCCTCCAGCGAGGCCAGCGACACCTCCGAGGCCGACGGGTATCTGAACCGGACGTCGTCGAACTCCACGGAGACCGGGCCCTCGGGAACGGGCCGGGCGCCGGGCCTCTCGGCGATCATGGGCTGCAGGTCGAGGACCTCGAAGACCCGGTCGAAGCTCACCAGCGCGGTCATCACGTCCACGTGCACGTTCGACAGGCTCGTCAGGGGGCCGTACAGGCGCATCAGGAGGGCGGCGAGCGCCACCAGGGTGCCGAGCTCGAAGACGTCGGAGACGGCCAGCACGCCGCCCACGCCGTACACCAGGGCGGTGGCCAGCGCGGCGACCAGGCCGAGCGCGACGCGGAAGACCGTCCCGTACATGCCGACGGTGACGCCGACGTCGCGCACCCGCCCCGCCCTGTCGCCGAAGGCGGCGGTCTCGTCGTCCGGGCGGCCGTACAGCTTGGCGACCATGGCCCCGGCGACGTTGAACCGCTCGGTCATCATGGTGCTCATCTCGGCGTCGAGCTCCATCTGCTCGCGGGTGAGCCCGGACATCTTCCTGCCGACCCACTTCGCCGGGAAGATGAAGATCGGTAGCAGCACGAGGGCGACGACGGTGATCTGCCAGGAGAGCACCAGCATGGCGCCGAGCACCAGCACCAGCATGACCACGTTGGCCACGACCGACGACAGGGTGCTGGTCAGGGCTCGCTGGGCGCCGATGACGTCGGTGTTGAGCCGGGAGACCAGGGCGCCGGTCTGGGTGCGGGTGAAGAAGGCCACCGGCATGCGCTGGACGTGGTCGAAGACCTCGGTGCGCAGGTTGTAGATGAGGCCCTCGCCGATCCGCGCGGAGAACCAGCGCTGGGCCAGGGTGAGCGCCCCGTCGGCGACCGCCAGGCCCGCGATGACGAGCGCGAGGGCGATCACCACCCCCTGGCGCTTGGCGATGATGCCGTCGTCGATGATCGCCTTCATCAGCAGCGGGTTGGCGATCACGATGACCGAGCCGACCACGACCAGCGCGAGGAAGGCGGCGATGTGCCGCGAGAAGGGCTGTGCGTAGCGGGCGATGCGTCTGACCGTGCCCGGTGCCAGACGCTGCTTGGTCACCGACCTGTCCCGCCGGAACGAGAACATCGCCTGGGGGCCGAGGCCCCCGCCCATCATCGCCATACGGCCTCCTCTCCCGATGCGAGCACCGGGAGAGGCACGATCATTCCCCTGTCAGCTTCGGGCGAACACCACGGGAGGGCCACTGGGGACGGACCCTGCGACGGGCCGTGTGACGGACCCTGTGACGGCCTTCCGCGAACCACGTGCCACGAGCGGGACGGCCTACCCGAAAAGCGCCTTGACGCGCCCCGCCTGCTCGCGCGCCTCGGCCGCGCACTGCTCCTCCAGCGTGCGCCCCGAAGCACCCTGAAGCAGCCGCTTGGTCGCCGTCGCGGCGTCGCGGTCGGTCGCCAGCAGCGCGTCGGTCAGGTCGCGTACGGCCTGCGTCAGCTCCTCCGGCGCGACGACCAGCTCGGCCAGGCCGATCCGCGCCGCCTCCTGCGCCCCCACGACGCGGGCGGTCAGGCAGATCTCGATGGCCCTGGACAGGCCCACCAGGTCGACCAGCGGCTTGGTGCCGGTCAGGTCCGGGACCAGCCCGAGGGCCGGCTCCTTCATGCACAGTTTGGCGTCGTCCGCCAGGACCCGCAGGTCACAGGCGAGCGCCAACTGGAACCCCGCACCGACCGCGTGGCCCTGAACGGCTGCCACGGAGACGATGTCGGGACGCCTCAGCCAGAGGAAACCCCGTTGGGCCTGCGCCACCCGCTCGGCGAAAGCAGCCTCGTCGAGTGTCGCGGAGGACGCGAACGACCCCTGCCCGGGAACTCCCTCCGGGGTGAACATCCTCAGATCGATCCCCGCCGAGAAGGACGGCCCCTCACCTCTGATCACGACGACCCTCACCTGCTGCGGCAGGCCGTCACCGATATGAGCCAGAGCCGACCAGGTGGCGAACGTCTGGGCGTTCCGCTTCTCCGGACGGTCCAGCGTGATCGTCGCGATCTCGCCGTCCACCTCATAGCGCAGACCGACCTCCTCGAGAGAGATCTCCTCCGCACTCCCCCCGAACGCCACTTCCGCCATCGCCTGTTCTCCCACCTTCGGTGTCCGCCTCGCCCGAGCCTATCGATTCCCCAGAATGAGGTTCTACAGGTCC
Source organism: Streptosporangium sp. G12 (assembly GCF_052983175.1). Classification (NCBI taxonomy): domain Bacteria; kingdom Bacillati; phylum Actinomycetota; class Actinomycetes; order Streptosporangiales; family Streptosporangiaceae; genus Streptosporangium; species Streptosporangium sp. G12. Next base: position 134,762 of record NZ_JBRIQO010000016.1, read on the forward strand.
GGGCGGGGACGGCTTCAGAGTGGGGGACGAGCGGCTGCGGTCGCGCGTTCCGAGGCGGGGTCAGCGCTTGGACTTGCCTCGGGTGGCGCCACCGCGCCCGCGCAGAGTCACGCCGGACTCGCTCAGGATGCGGTGGATGAACCCGTACGACCTGCCGGTCGAAGCGGCCAGGGCACGGATGCTTTCACCCGCGCTGTAGCGCTTCTTGAGATCGGAGGCCAGTTTTTCACGATCGGCCCCGGTAACCCGGGTGCCCTTCTTCAGAGTCTCGGCCACGAGTACCTCCTGTAGTGCCAGACTTCCGCAGCGTTACACACGCCATGATCAGTCATTTCAGCGAGATCGGCTACCTACTCCACGGGAAAAGATCCGTACCCGCTCAAATTAAGATCAGGCAAGTGCCACAAGATCGGAAAATTCGTCGCTCCACGCGTCTTCAACTCCGTCAGGCAGCAAGATCACCCTATCGGGTCGTAGAGCCTCTACAGCACCCTCATCATGCGTGACAAGCACAATCGCCCCAGAATAGGACGTTAGCGCCGAAAGAACTTGTTCCCTGCTGGCCGGATCGAGGTTGTTCGTGGGCTCGTCCAGGAGGAGGACGTTGGCCGCGGACAGCACCAGCGTGGCCAGCGCCAGCCGCGTCTTCTCCCCGCCCGACAGCACTCCCGCGGGCTTGTCCACGTCGTCGCCGGTGAACAGGAACGAGCCCAGGACCTTGCGCAGTTCCACGTCGGGCAGCTCTCCCCCGGCCGAGCGCATGTTCTCCAGCACGGTCCGCTCGGGGTCGATCGTCTCGTGCTCCTGCGCGTAGTAGCCCAGCTTGAGCCCGTGTCCCGGCTTGACCGCGCCGGTGTCGGGCTCCTCGATGCCGCCCAGGATGCGCAGGAGAGTGGTCTTCCCCGCGCCGTTCAGGCCCAGGATGACGACCCTGCTCCCCCTGTCGACGGCGGCGTCGACGTCGGTGAAGACCTCCAGGGAGCCGTACGACTTCGACAGCCCCTCCGCCATGATCGGGGTGCGCCCGCACGGGGCGGGCTGGGGGAAGCGCAGCTTGGCGACCTTGTCGCTGCGCCGCTCCACCTCCAGGCCGGACAGCAGGCGCTCGGCGCGGCGCTGCATGTCCTGCGCGGCCTTGGCCTTGGTGGCCTTGGCGCGCATCTTGTCGGCCTGCGACATCAGGGCAGAGGCCTGCTTCTCGGCGTTGGCGCGCTCGCGCCTCCTGCGCTTCTCGTCGGTCTCGCGCTGGGCCAGATAGGCCTTCCAGCCGACGTTGTAGGTGTCGATCACCGCGCGGTTGGCGTCGAGGTGCAGGACGCGGTTTACCGTCGCTTCAAGAAGCGTGACGTCGTGGCTAATAATGATCAAGCCGCCCTGGTGAGATCGTAAAAAATCACGAAGCCACCCGATTGAGTCCGCATCTAGGTGGTTTGTCGGCTCGTCAAGAAGGAGAGTCTCCGCCCCGCTGAAGAGGATCCTGGCCAGTTCCACCCGCCTGCGCTGCCCTCCGGAGAGGGTCTCCAGCGGCTGGCCGAGCACCCGGTCGGGCAGCCCCAGGCTGGAGGCGATGGAGGCGGCCTCCGACTCGGCGGCGTACCCGCCCAGGACGTGCAGCCGGTCCTCCAGGCGCCCGTAGGCGCGGACCGCGCGGTCCCTGGTGCGGTCGTCGGCCGAGGACATGCCGGCCTCGGCCTCGCGCAGCTCGCGCAGCACCTGGTCGAGCCCCCGGGCCGAGAGGATGCGGTCACGGGCGAGCACGTGCAGGTCGCCGGTGCGCGGGTCCTGCGGCAGGTAGCCGACCTCGCCGCTGATGGAGACCGTGCCCGAGGCGGCCGACCCCTCTCCCGCGAGCACGCGGGTCAGCGTGGTCTTCCCGGCCCCGTTCCGGCCGACGAGCCCGATCTTGTCACCGGGGTTCACCCGGAAGGACGCGCCCTCGATGAGCAGCCGGGCCCCGGCCCGCAATTCGATGTCAGAAGCTACGATCATGGTTGGAGAACACTCCCAGCAGGAAATACACAGGCTCACTTCACTGTGGCCGAACCCGCCGCGCCCTGTGTCTCCCGGCTCTCGGCTCGGCCGTCTCGCCTTCATCGGGACGACGGTCAATCGGGAGTGCGCATACCGATCAGTGTACGGCGCGACACCGGGCGGCTTCTCCACGTTTTGTCGAGCCCCGCTCGCCGGGGACCCGCGCACGCGGGCCCCCGCCACGCGAACCCCGTTCACGCAGGCCCTTGCGCACGGAACCCGCTCACCGGCGACCCGGTCATCCCGGATCGCTCACCCTGATGCGGACCGCGCGGAACTGGGCGGGGGTGTCCTTGAGAATCACCAGCCGCGGGTCGGGGACCGTCAGGAAGGGCTCGGCCTCCAGCGCGAAGACCGGCGCGAGCCTGCGGTCGGGCCGCAGCGCGTCGACCGCGCGCCGGTCGCCGCCCAGCACGACCGCCTCCAACTCGCCCACGTGCGGGCCCAGGACGCGCAGCGCCACCTCGGCCGCCGCCTCGTGCGCCTGGTCCACCTGCTTCTCCCTGCGCCGGGCGAAGCGCCGCTGGGACCAGCCGCCCGCCGCGCTGCGCCCGTGGACCTGCCGCGAGCCCACCTTGGAGGAGAGCAGCTCCGCACCCTGGAAGATCCCCGCCGCGTGGCCGCCCAGCCGTACCAGCAGCACGCCGATCCTGCGCTCGGTGCGCACGTGGGTGACCAGGCGCGCCATCGGGCCGCCCCCCGAGGAGGTCAGCGGCGGGAACGGCACCTGGCACTCGGCGACCGCGCCGTCAGCGCCCTCCAGGCGCACGACGGAGGCCGAGGCCGTCACGCTCGGTGGGCCGTGCCGGTCGACGAAGCCGTCGATCCAGCGGTTCAGGCGCTCGGGCGCCACGGAGACCCAGCGGCCTCCCCCCTTGGCCGGTCGCGACGTCATGGAACGCGACACTACCGGCTGACCTCGCCGAACACACGGTCTCACTGGTCAAGTCCAACGAATGGCGAAATATCGGTGAACATCACAGTGCGTTACTTCTGTGACGGTAGAGAATGCCCCATGCTCGGAATGTGACGACCAGAGCGCGAGCCGTCCCGCAGGCCTCCGCGGCAGGCGCGGGTGTCACGCCTGTCGTCGATCTCGACACCGGGGGCGTCATCGCCTTCCAGGCGGACGGCGAGGGACGCGGGAACATCTCCTCCACCGTCCAGACGGTGCGCGACGTCGCCGCGGGCGAGGCCCTGCTCCCCCTGGTGCTCACCCTGCCGACGGCCGCGGTGATCGGCGGCTCGGCCGCGCTCGCACCGCTGCACGAGGCCCTGCGCGCGTCAGGCCGACGGCCTCGCGAGGTGATCCTCACCGTACGAGGCGACTTCGCCCAGTTCGAGCGCCGCTCCCTGCTCACCGGGCTGGACGGCCTGCGCGCCATCGGCTACCTCATCGCGGTCGGCGACCTGGGCACCGCGCACGTCCCGCTGGACCTGCTCGCCGACGCGGCACCGTACCTGGCGGTGATCTCGCGGGACCTGATCGACCAGGTGCCCGGCGACCCGCGCCGCACCGCGATCGGGGAGGGCCTGGCGCGGCTCGCGCGGGGAACGGGGACGCACGTGCTGGCCCCGGGAGTGAGGGACGAGGCGCAGCTCGCCGTGATCCGCGGCTGGGGAGTGCGGCTGGCCCAGGGCCCGCTGCTGATCCCCGGCCCGTCGGGACGGGTGCACGTGCCGCTCCCGGTCGTCGAGCAGGAGCCCTCGCGGCTCCTGCTCGGTCCCCGCGTCCACGAGTTCCTGCTGCCCGCGGTGACCCTCCCCTACGAGGCCACCGCCGAGGCCGTGATCGACGCCTTCGGCAGCGAGCCGTCCATCACCAGCGTGATCCTCGTCGACGAGTACCAGCGTCCCAGGGGCAGCCTCGACCGCAGCCGCTTCCTGCTGTCGATCGCCGGGCGCTTCGGTCACGCCCTGCACGGCAAGAAGGCCGCCGGGCGGCTGGCCGACCCCGCGCGCACGGTTCCCAAGACCACCCCCGCCATAGCGGCCATGCAGGTCGCGGGCCGCGACGCCGAACGCGTCTACGACGACCTGGTCGTCACCGACGAGGTCGGCCGCTGCATGGGCGTCGTCCGGGTCGCCGACCTGATCCGCCAGGTGGCGGCCATGCAGCGCTGAGGGCTCCTTCACCCGCCGGCCTCGCTCCTCGGTTCCGCCCGTTGTCGGGACGGATCGTCTCGCCATGCCGGGCGCCATCGCCTTTACGTTGTAGATTCGAATATCCGCCGCGCCGGCGCCGCGCCCCTTGGCAGGCGCGCATGATCACGGTAGGAAGGGCACAGGGCGAGACGACGACGAGGGGCGACAAGGGGCACGGAATGGACGATCGCGGACCTCGGGTCGGGCGGCGGGGACTGCTCGGGGCGGGACTCCTGGCCGGAGCCGGAGCCGCGCTGTCCGGATGCACCTCCGCCGACACCCCTGCCACCCCCGCCGCCCCCGCCGCCCCGGCCACCCCGGCCGCCCCGCAGCCTCCGCCGTTCGACCCCGCCAGCTGGGAGTCGGTGCGGGCCCAGTTCCCGCTCGACCCCTCCTACGCGCAGTTCGCCGCCTACGTCCTCGCCTCCCACCCGGCCCAGGTGCGGCGGGCGATCGAGGAACACCGGCGCGGCCTCGACACCGACACCGACGCCTACCTGCACGGCGAGGACAGGGAGGGGGCGGTGCGCGAGGCCGCCGCCGCCTACCTGGGCGCCGACGCCCCCGACGTCGCCCTCACCGACAGCACCACGATGGGCCTGGGCCTGCTCTACAGCGGCATGCGGCTGCTCCCCGGCCAGGACGTGCTCACCACCGAGCACGACTTCTTCGCCACCCACGAGAGCCTGCGACTGCTCGCCGCCAGGACCGGCGCCAAGGTCCGCAGGGTCGGCCTGTACGACGACCCGGCCAAGGCCTCCGCCGACGAGATCGTCTCCCGGCTGAAGGCCGCGCTCACGCCGAGGACCCGGGTGGTGGCGATCACCTGGGTGCACTCGGGCACCGGGGTGCGGATGCCGGTCAGGGCGATCGCCGACATGGTCGCCGAGGCCAACCGCTCCAGGGACGCCGGGGACCGGGCGCTGCTGTGCGTGGACGGGGTGCACGGTTTCGGCGCGATGGCCGACGGGGTGGAGGAGCTGGGCTGCGACTTCCTGGCCAGCGGCACCCACAAGTGGCTGTTCGGCCCCCGGGGCACCGGCATCCTGTGGGGCAGGGGGCAGGCCTGGGGCGCGCTGCTGCCGGTGATCGCGAGCTTCTCCAACGTGACCGTCGATCCGGGGACCGGCGACGAGCCGTACGGCCCCGGCGGCCTGCTGCACACCCCCGGCGGCTACCACAGTTTCGAGCACCGCTGGGCGCTGGGCGAGGCGTTCGCCTTCCACAGGGCGATCGGCAAGGAGCGGGTGGCGGCCAGGATCACCGAGCAGGCCACCCGGCTCAAGGCGGGGCTCGCGGGCCTGCCCAACGTGCGGCTGATCACCCCGGTCTCCGCCGAGCTGTCGGCCGGGCTGGTCTGCTGCGTGGTCGACGGCATGGACGCCCCCACCGCGGTGGGCAGGCTCCGCCGCGACCACCGGATCGTCACCAGCGCCACCCCGTACCAGGACGTCTACCTGCGTTTCGGTACCGGGATCGTCACCACCCCCGAACAGGTGGACCAGGCGGTGAAGGCCGTCGCCGCCCTCAGGTGACGTATGGTACGAGTTAGGTATACCTAACTTGGATTCCCACGGAGTGACACATGGCAGACGAGAAGGCCGGGCGCCGCACACCGAAGGTGACGAGCTGCCTGGTCCGGCGGGTCGAGCGGCTCACCCCCCACATGATCCGGGTGGTGCTCGGCGGCGAGGGTCTCGCCGGTTTCCGCGCGGACGAGTACACCGACCACTACGTCAAGCTGCTGTTCGCCCCGGCCGGGGTGAGCTACCCCCGGCCGTTCGACATGGAGGCGATCCGCCGCGACCTGCCCCGCGAGCAGTGGCCCACCACCCGCACCTACACCGTCCGCCGCTGGGACGCCGACGCGGGCGAGCTGACGATCGACTTCGTCCACCACGGCGACAGCGGCCTCGCGGGGCCGTGGGCCGACCGGGTCCGGCCGGGCGAGGAGGTCCACTTCTTCGGCCCCGGCGGCGCGTACGCGCCCGACCCCGAGGCCGGCTGGCACCTGTTCGCGGGAGACGAGAGCGCGCTGCCCGCCATCGCCGTCGCCCTGGAGAACCTCCCCGCCGGAGCACCGGCCTGGGCCTTCATCGAGGTCGAGGGCCCCGAGGAGGAGCAGAAGATCGACTCCCCCGGTGACGCGCGGATCGTCTGGCTGCACCGCGGGGGCGCCCCGTACGGCGAGCTGCTGGTCAGGGCGGTCCGCGAGCTCGACTTCCCCGACGGCGACGTGCACGCCTTCGTCCACGGCGAGGCGGGCTTCGTCCGCGACCTCAGGCGCCACCTGCGCGCCGAGCGCGGCATCCCGCTGGAGAGACTCTCCATCTCGGGCTACTGGCGCCTGGGCCGCGACGACGAGGCCTGGCGTTCCTCCAAGCGCGAGTGGAACGAGCAGATCGAGGCCGAGGAGGCCGCGACGCTCTCCTCCTGACCGCGGGTCCGGCCGGGCGGGGAGGTCCGCCTCTTCGGCCCCGGCGGCGGGCCGCCCCGGCGCCGCGGGAACGCGGGGCGGGCCCGCCGGGGTGCGCGGCGCGCCCGGGGTGCCCAGCGCTACGGGCCGGGGCGGCAGGCGACGAGGGTGCGGCTCAGAGACGGCAGGCGAAGATGGCGGTCACCAGGATGGCCTTGGCCCCCATCTCCCAGAGCTGGTCCATGATCTGCTGGTGCCCCTTGCGCGGGACCATGGCCCGGACCGCGACCCAGCCCTCCCGGTGCAGCGGGGAGACCGTCGGCCCCTCCATGCCGGGGGTGAGGGCGATGGCCTCCTCGATCCGCTCGGCGCGGATGTCGTAGTCCATCATCACGTAGTCGCGCGCCACCAGCACGCCCTGCAGGCGGCGGATGAGCTGCCGCAGGCCCGGGGTCTCCTCGGTCCCGACCCCCTTGATCAGCACACCCTCGGAGTGGGTGATCGGCTCGCCGAACACCTCCAGGCCGATGTTGCGCAGCGTGGTGCCGGTCTCCACGACGTCGGCCACGGCGTCGGCCACGCCCAGCCGGATGGCGGTCTCGACCGCGCCGTCCAGCTTGATCACCCGGGCCTCGACGCCCTGCTCGGCGAGGTAGGTCTCCAGCAGCCCCGCGTAGGCGGTGGCGACGCGCCTGCCCTTGAGGTCGGCGACGGAGTCGAAGTCGCCGGGGTTGGCGGCGAAGCGGAAGGTGGAGCGGCCGAAGCCGAGCGGGATGATCTCCTCGACCCGCGCCCCGGAGTCGTGGAGCATGTCGCGGCCGGTGATCCCGGCGTCCAGGGTGCCCTCGCCGACGTAGACGGCGATGTCCTTGGGCCGCAGGAAGAACAGCTCGCAGGAGTTCTCCGGGTCGGCGACCACGAGCTCCTTGCTGTCCTTGCGGACGCGGTATCCGGCTTCCTTGAGGATCGTCTGGGCACCCTCGGTGAGGGCGCCCTTGTTGGGTACGGCGAGACGCAGCATGGCGGGCTTCCTTACAGGTGGACGGGATTGCCTACGAGGGCCGGAGCCGGGCGCACCGGCTCACAGATGCTTGTAGACCTCGTCCAGTCCGATCCCCTTGGCGATCATGAGGACCTGCACGTGGTAGAGGAGCTGGGAGATCTCCTCGGCGGCCCGCTCGTTCGACTCGTGCTCGGCCGCCATCCAGCTCTCGGCGGCCTCCTCCACGACCTTCTTGCCGATGGCATGGACCCCGGCGTCCAGCGCGGCCACGGTGCCCGAGCCCTCGGGCCGGGTGCGCGCCTTGTCGGACAGCTCGGCGTACAGCTCTTCGAAGGTCTTCATGGTCTCTCTCGGCGTCGTCGGATGTGCCCGTCAAGCCTAACGGGCCGTCGGCCCCCGGCGCGTGCAGGTCCACGCTCTGGGACGCGCGCCGCCCGGTCGTCGTCCCCTTTCCCCCGGACGGCCGGAAACCTCCCCGGAGCGCTCAGTCGTTGACGCAGCGCAGCACCGGGCGGGTGACGAGGGCGGCGGGGTCGGGCGAGCCGGTGACGTGCAGGGTGACGCTCTCGCCGGGCAGCAGGGTGATGAGCATGTCGTCGACCGAGGAGGCCGGGTCGAGGCGGTCGGGGAACAGGGCCAGGTCGCGCAGGAGGGTGCGGGCGGTGACGGTGACGTCCAGGCCGCCGCCCTCCGCCTCGGCCACCTCGGTGTCGTGGACGGCGGCGGGGAAGGCGACGCGGGTGTCCTCGGCGAAGAAGTGGAGCGTGTGGTGCCCGCCCAGCCGTACCGACAGCAGCTCGGCCGACGGGTCTCCCGGGACGGCCACCGGGTCCGGGAGCGGCACCCTCGTCACCGAGCGGGGTGCCACGTCGACCCGGACGCTCTCCTTGGTCAGCGGTTCCCCGCTCAGGGCGAGCCGCTGGAGTTCCAGCTCGCCCGTCCAGGGTTCCGGGCCGTCGTTGACCACGGCCACGGCGCCGTCCTGGACGCTCAGGAGACGGTCGGCGTAGACGCGGCGCAGCGCGTACCACAGCGGCTTGCGCCGGCCGCGGCCGTCGACGGCCGACCAGGAGGTGACCGGCCAGCAGTCGTTGAGCTGCCAGACGATGGTGCCGGCGCAGTAGGGGGCCAGGGCGCGGAAGCGTTCGACGCCGAAGGTGACCGCCCTGGCCTGGTTGAGCTGGGTCAGGTAGTGCCAGTCGTCGTAGGTCTGCGGGGCGGGCAGGTGCTCGCCCAGGCCGCGCAGGAGCTTGGCGTTGCCCTCGTGGGCCTTCTGGTGGTGCAGGACCAGGGGCGCGTCGGGGGTCAGCTCGCCGCTGACGGCCTCGCGCAGCGTGGCGTGGGCCGGCGGGCCCTGGAAGCCGAACTCGGCGGCGAAGCGGGGGGCGTAGGTGGCGTAGTGGGTGTAGTCCTCGCGGTTCCACACGTCCCAGATGTGGGTGGTGCCGTGGGCGGGGGCGTTGGGCGGCAGGCCGGGGTGGCCGGAGTAAGGGCTGCCCGGCCAGTAGGGGCGGGTGGGGTCGAGTTCGGCCACCAGGGCCGGGAACAGCCCGTGGTAGAAGCCCGCGCCCCAGGTGCGCCCGTCCAGCTCGTCCTGCCAGCCCCAGTCGGCGTGGCCTTCGAGGGCCTCGTTGTTGCCGCACCACAGCGCCAGGGAGGGGCGCCAGGACAGCCGGGCGAGGTTCTCGCGGACCTCGGCCTCGACCTCGGTGGCGAAGGGTTCCTCCTCGGGGTAGGCGGCGCAGGCGAAGGGGAGATCCTGCCAGACGAGCAGGCCGAGCTCGTCGGCCAGGTCGTAGAAGTCCTCGCTCTCGTACAGGCCGCCGCCCCACACCCGCAGCAGGTTGACGTTCGCGCCGGTGGCCTGGCCGAAGCGTTCGGCCAGGCGTTCGCGGGTGACGCGGGCCGGGAAGCAGTCGTCGGGGATCCAGTTGACGCCGCGCACGAACACCGGCACGTCGTTGACGACCACGGTGAAGCCCTCGCCGGCCCGGTCCAGGCTCACGTCGCGAAAGCCGATCCGCCGCGTCCAGGTGTCCTCGCCGCCCTGTCCGGACAGGCCCACGGTCAGCTCGTAGCGGTCCTGGGCGCCGTACCCGCGCGGCCACCAGCGCCGGGGCTCGGGCACCCGTACCTCCAGGACGGCCTCGCGCTCGCCGGGGGCCAGCACCGTCTCCGCCACGACCCCGGCCACCTCCGCGGTCAGCGTGAGGGGCGCGGCCGACATGTCGTCGGCACGTTCGACCGTGACGTGCGCCTCGACCCGCCCGTCGCCGCTCACCAGCGGCCGCACCGACGCCAGCCTGGCCCCGCTCCAGCCGTCCAGGCCGATGGGCCGCCAGATGCCGGAGGTGACCACGGCCGGGCCCCAGTCCCAGCCGAAGTTGCAGGCCATCTTGCGGATGAACTGGTAGGGCGCCTCGTAGCTGCCGGGCCGGTCGCCCAGCTCGGCCCTGCGCGCCTCGGCGTAGGCCACCGGGGAGGCGAAGCGCACCCGCAGCGTGTTCTCGCCCTCGCGCAGCAGCTCCCGTACGGGAAAGCGGTAGGAGCGGTGCTGGTTGGCCGTGCTCGCGACCCGGACGCCGTTGAGCTCGACCGTGGCGACCGTGTCGAGGCCCTCGCAGACCAGGTCGGTGCGGTCGTGCCCGTCGGCGTGCCAGACGAAGACCGTCTCGTAGTCCCAGCCGGAGCGCCCGATCCAGGTCAGCCGGTTCTCGTTGTCGTCCAGGTACGGGTCCTCGACGAGACCGGCGGCCAACAGGTCGGTGTGCACGCACCCCGGCACCGTGGCCGGGACGCGGGAGATGCCCGCGCCCACCTGGTGAAGGGTCCAGCCGTCGTGTAGCGCCCTCAATTCACACTCCCCATGGATGCGGTGTCGCCCCGCCGGACGAGGTGACCCGGTTCGGCCTCCACCAGTGTGGAGGGTCCTTCCCGCACGTCTTCGGCGGGGGCGGCGGGCTCGCCGTCCCACCGGGCGGTGAGCCTGGGCACCGACGACAGCAGCCTGGCCGTGTACGGGTGGAGGGGGTTGCCGAACACCATGCCGGTGGGACCGGACTCGACCACCTGCCCCCGGTACAGGACCACGGCCCGCTCGCTGATGTAGTTGCCCAGCGACAGGTCGTGGGTGACGAACAGCACCCCGAGGCCGCGCGACTTCAGGTCGGCGAGCAGGTTGAGGACGTCGATCCTGGTGGACGCGTCGAGCATGCTGGTGATCTCGTCGGCGACGAGGTACCTGAGGTCGAGCAGGAGCGCCCTGGCGATCAGCAGGCGCTGCAGCTGGCCGCCGCTGAGCTGGTGCGGGTAGCGGCCCAGGATCTGCCCGGGATCGAGGCCGACGTCCTTGAGCGACGCGTCGATCCTGCCGTCCCACTCGGAGGCGGCGACGCCGGGGAAGTACTCGTCCTTGATCATCTGCAGCACCCGGTCGGCCTTGAAGATCGGGTTGTAGCAGCTGAACGGGTCCTGGAACACGCCCTGCACGTGCCGGTAGTACGCCTTGCCCGGCCTGGCGGGGGCACCGTCGAGGGTGATCACGCCCTTCGTCGGGCGGATCAGCCCGAGGACGGTCTTGCCGAGGGTCGTCTTGCCGCTGCCGCTCTCGCCGATGAGGGAGACCACCTCCCCCGGTGCCAGGTCCAGGCTCACGTCGTCGACGGCGGTGAGGGCCGCGGTGCCGAAGGCACCCACCCTGTAGGTCTTGGTGACCCCTTCGAGTCTCAGCATCGTCGTGAATCCTTCGGGTCAGGCCTTCCAGCAGGCGACGTGGTGGCCGGGGGCGACCTCGACCGGCGGAGGGTCCTCCGCGCATCTTTCGAAGGCGAGCGGGCAGCGGTCCCTGAACCGGCAGCCGGAGGGCGGGTCGAGCAGCGAGGGAGGCCTCCCGGGGATGCCCGACAGCCTGCGCTCGGCGTGGCGGACGCCGACCTCGGGCAGCGAGGAGATCAGCATCCGCGTGTACGGATGGCGCGGCTCGTTGACGATCACCCCTGCCGGAGCCTTCTCGGCCAGCCTCCCCGCGTACATGACCATGATCGTGTCGGCGATCTGGTAGGTCAGCGAGATGTCGTGGGTGATGAAGATCATGCTGCGCACGAAACCCCGGTCCCTGAACTCCACCAGGGTCCTGGCCACGGCCTTCTGGGTCGACACGTCGAGCGCGGAGGTGATCTCGTCGGCGATGAGCAGGGACGGGTCGAGCAGGGTGGAGACGACCATCACCATCCGCTGCTTCATCCCGCCCGACAGCTCGATCGGGTAGCGGTCCAGGACGCCGCGGGACAGCTCGACCAGGTCGAGACGACGTTCCAGCTCGGTGACGTCGAGGCGCTCGCCCCGGGAGGCGAGCAGCTCGGCGACCATCCGGCCGATCTTCCTGGTGGGGTTCAGCGCGCTCATGGAGTACTGCGGGATGAGGGAGACCCGGCTGAACCGGAAGGGGTTCATCCGGCGGTCGTCGCCGATCGGCAGCTCCTCGCCGTCCAGCTCGGCACCGCCCCCGGCCAGCCGCATCCGGCCGTCCATCCTGATGAGGCTCTTGCCGAGGGTCGTCTTGCCGCAGCCGGACTCGCCCGCCAGGCCGAGGATCTCGCCGTCGCCGACGTCGAAGCTGACGCCGTCGAGCGCCCGCACCTCGCCGCGCAGGGTCCGGTAGTGGACCCGCAGGTCGTTCACGCGCAGAGTCATTCACAGCTCCCGCAGTTTCGGGTTGAACACCTCGTCGAGGCCGACGTTCATCACGTAGAGGGCGCCGACGATGGCGGTGATCCCGGCCCCCGGCGGGACGAACCACCACCACATGCCCAGGTGGAGGGCGCTCCAGCGGGCCGCGTTGTTGAGCATCAGGCCGAGCGAGACGCCCTCGCTGGGACCGAGGCCGATGAAGTCGAGCGAGGCGGCGATCAGGACCGACCCGCCGAACAGCAGGATGAAGGTCATGAAGAGGTACGAGCTCATGTTGGGCGCGATCTCCCTGGCGATGATCTTCCAGGTGCGTACCCCGCTGAGCCGGGCCAGGTCCACGAAGTCGCGCGAGCGCAGCGAGAACGTCTGGGCCCTGATGGCCCTGGCCGCCCAGGGCCAGGAGGTGAGCCCGATGAAGAGCGCCTGCACGCCGACGCTGCGGACCCCGAGGTAGGCGTTGACGATCAGCAGCACCGCGAGCGCGGGCAGGACCAGGACGATGTTGGTGAGCATGTTCAGCACCTCGTCGACCAGCCCGCCCCGGTACCCGGCGGTGAAGCCGACCGTCATGCCGATGATCGCGGCCAGCCCGCCGCCGAGCACCCCCACCTGGAAGGTGAGACTCAGGCCGTAGACGAACTGGGCGAAGATGTCCTGGCCGAACATGGTGGTGCCGAACCAGTGCTCGGCCGAGGGCGGCGAGGCGGGGGTGGCGACGTAGGCGTTGGGGTCGCCTCCGGCGATCACGGGAGCGGCGACGGCCAGGACGAGCAGCGGGACCAGCACGGCCAGCCCCGCCAGCAGCTTCCCGTTGCGCATCGCGAAGTACAGGCCCTCGCGGCGCCTCGCGGGCACGGCCGTCACGGCGGCCTTCCCGTCCGGGCGCGGGTCCGCGGGCACGGCGGTCACGCGGCCTCCCCTCCCATCCCGGTCCTGGTACGCGGATCGACCAGGACGTAGACGATGTCGATGATGAAGTTGGCGATCAGCACGCCCACGACGATGAACAGGAAGGCCCCCTGCAGCAGGAAGAAGTCCTGGTTCTGGATCGCCTTGAGGATCAGGTGGCCGAGTCCCGGATAGGAGAAGACGATCTCGGTGACCAGGGCTCCGGCCACGAGCACGCCGAGCTGCAGGGCCAGGCCGGTGATCTGCGGCAGGACCGCGTTCCTGAACGCGTAGCGACGGATGAGCCGCTGCGAGGCCCCGAGCGAGGACAGGTAGGTGGAGTAGTCGGCCTCCAGCTCGTAAATGATCATGTTGCGCATGCCGATCGCCCAGCCGCCGAACGCGACGAGGAAGAGCGAGACGAACGGCAGGAACCAGTGCAGCGCCAGGTCCCCGAGGAACTCCCACGACCAGTTGGGCCGCATGGAGAAGCTGTAGCCGCCGGAGACGGGGAAGACCCCCGCGACGACGCCCAGCCCCCAGGCCATCAGGATGGCCAGCCACATGTAGGGCGTGGCGGTGAGCACGTACCCGATCGGCAGGGCCGTGTTGTCCAGCCACTTCCGCCTGGCCGCGAAGGCGCCGAACCTGTTGCCCGCCCACCAGCTGAGCAGGATGGACGGGATGAGCAGCGCCAGCGTGTACGGCACCGCCCGCACGATGACGTCGGTCACCGGGGTGGGGAACAGCCAGATGCTGGTGCCCAGGTCGCCCCGGAAGAGCGCGGCCCAGAAGTTGGCGTACTGCTTCCAGAGCGGCAGGTCGAGCCCGAACAGGTTCGTGTAGTGGGCGCGCATCGCCTCCACGGCGGCAGGCTGTGACACGTTGGCCCTGGCCAGCATGCTCTGGACCGGGTCGCCGGGCATGAAGCGCGGGATCATCCAGTTGATCGTGACGGCCACGAGGAAGGTGAGCCCGTACACGAGCAGCTTCCGGCCGAAATAGCGTCGCACGCGATCCTCCAGAATCGGCGAGATGAGCCCCTCCCCCGTGCGGCCCCGGAACGGGGCCCGGCGGGCCCGCCCGGAGTCCGGGCGGACGTACCGGGCGGGAGTCCGGACGGGACGTCCGGGCGGCGCGCGGGGAGGGGGACGAGGATCGCGGGGTCAGCCGCCGGCGGGCTTCAGCTCGGTCAGGGTCAGCACCCCGCCCAGCTCCAGCCAGTTGCGCCACATGGTCGGCGGGGTCTTGGGGGTGCCCGCGGCCGAGGACGGCCAGTTGGTCCAGACCGCGTTGCTGGTCTGCGCCCACAGGCCGTTGTACCAGAGCGGGATCACCGGCAGATCGTCCAGGTGGATCTTCTGGATCTCCGAGGCGACCTGCTTCATGCCCTCGGCGTCGTCGGCCTTCTTGCCGTCGAGCTCCTGGACGAGGTCCCAGACCTTCTTGTTCTCGTAGCGGCCGAAGTTGACGGTGTTCTGCTGCTTGTTGATCGGCAGCCGGAACATGTAGTCGTAGTACATCCAGGGGGTGTTGGACAGCTGCCGCTCGTTGTTGAGCAGCAGGTCGAACTTGCCGGACGTGCGCTGGTCGACCAGCGCGTTGTAGTCGGGGAAGTCGGGGGTGAGGTCGATCCCGGCCGCCTTGGCGCCCTCGGCGATGACCCGGCTCGCCTCCATCCAGTCGGTCCACCCGGCCGGGACGATGAGCTTCAGCGAGGCCTTGGAGCCGTCCTTGTTCTCCACGAACCCGTCGCCGTCGCCGTCCTTGTACCCGGCGTCGGCCAGGAGCTTCTTCGCCTTCTTGGTGTCGAAGGAGAAGCCCTTCTCGCTCACCACGGCCTGGTCGACGTACTTGTCCCACTGCGGCAGCAGGCCGGTCGGGCTCGCCGCCTTGACCAGGTTGCCGTAGACGCCTTCGACGATCTTCTTGGTGTCGATGGAGTTGGCGAGCGCCTTGCGGAAGGCGGGGTCGTTCATCGGCTTCTTCGTGGTGTTGGGCACCAGGAAGGCGGTGTTGGCCGAGAGCATGTAGGGCGGTTCCGGATAGTACGTCTGGACGCCGAAGTTGCCCTTGACGAGGTTGGCCACCCCGGGCAGGAAGTTGTTGCTGAGGTCCAGGCCCTTCTGCAGCAGCAGGCCCATCGCGACCTCGTTGCTGGAGTTGACGATGTCGACGACGTACTTGGGCTTGACGTCCTTGCCCAGCGCGGCGGTGGCCCACCAGCCGTCGCGCTTGACCAGGGCCATCCGGTCCTGGTCGTGGCTGTGGTAGGCGTACGGCCCGGTGCCGACCGGCTTCTCGTTGACGCCGTTCAGCACCTCCTCCTCGGAGAGCCCTTCCCAGATGTGCTTGGGGACGATCGCGTTGCCGTAGACCCAGTTGGCCCACTGCTGGTAGTTGGCCTTGGAGAAGGTGAACCTGACCGTACCCTGATCGACCGCCTCCGCCTTCTCCAGCCAGTCCCACAGGTTGGCGTAGGGGACGGTCTTCATCTTGCCGAGCTCGACCGTGAAGACGACGTCGTCGGCGGTGAAGGGCTTGCCGTCGGCCCAGGTGACCCCCTGCCGGAGCTTGAGCTCGTAGGTCTTGTCGTCCGTCCAGGTGCCGCTCTCGGCCAGCCAGGGGGTGAACTTGTCCGTCTGGGGGTCGTACAGGAACAGGGTCTCGTAGATGAGCCCCTTGGTGCCGACGGCCGAGTCCCAGGTCCGCAGCGGGTTCCAGTTGGCCGGGGGACCCCACTGGGTGCCGCTGGTGTACAGGGTCTCGTTGCGGGGGAACGCGGCGTTCGCGTCACCCGCCCCGCCCGCTCCGGCCGACGGGGCCGCTCCGCCGGAACCCTGCGGCGCCGCGCTCGGAGCGGACGGCGTGGTGGACCCTCCGGTGCACCCCGCCACGGCCATGCAGGCCGCGCAGGCCGCCGCCCCGAGGATCGCGAACCTTCGTCGAATCCGCATCGACAGTCTCCTCTCCAGCATGGGAGCGCTCCCAACCGATTTAAACGCGACCGCATGCGCTTGCTGAACCGGATAAGTAACGCGACCGTAAAGTCAATGTGTCTGCACTGTCAATAGGCGGCTAGACCGGTTCAGCTACAATCACCGCAGGCAGGAGGGGAGCGGTCGGGGAGAGAGGATCATGAGGAGACCGACGATCGCGGACGTCGCCAGGCGGGCCGGGGTCTCGAAGGGCGCCGTCTCGTACGCCCTCAACGGGCAGCCCGGCGTCTCGGAGGGCACCCGCGCCAGGATCCTGGCGATCGCCGAGGAGATCGGCTGGCGTCCCAGCAGCGCGGCCCGCGCCCTGAACGGCGCGCGGGCCCACACCGTCGGCCTGGCCCTGTGCCGCCCGGCCCGCACCCTCGGCATGGACCCCTTCTTCATGGAGCTCGTCAGCGGCATCGAGGGCGAGCTGTCGGCCCGCTCGTACGCGCTCATGCTGCAGGTGGTCGCCGACCACGGTCAGGAGGTCGCGGTCTACCGCCGCTGGTGGGGAGAGGGCCGCGTCGACGGCGCCATCCTGGTCGACCTGCACGTGGACGACCCCCGGATCCCCGCCTTCGAGGCGCTGGGCCTGCCGGCCGTGGTGATCGGCGATCCGGCGGGGGCGGGGTCGCTGGTCCCCGTCTGGTCCGACGTCGGCGGCGCCGTCCGCGAGACGGTGGAGTATCTCGTCGCGCTCGGCCACCGCAGGATCGCCAGGGTCGCCGGGCCGCCGCACCTGGTGCACACCGTGCTGCGCGACCGCGCCTTCGCCGAGGCCTGCGACGGCGTCGCCGAGCAGGTGACCGTGCACACCGACCACACCGGCGAGGAGGGCGCCCGCGCCACCCGGCGCCTGCTCGGCTCCCCCGCCCGGCCCACCGCGATCGTCTACGACAACGACATCATGGCCGTCGCCGGGCTGTCGGCCGCCCAGGACCTGCGCCTGGACGTCCCGCGCGACCTGTCCATCGTCGCCTGGGACGACTCCCCGCTCTCGCGGGTCGTCCGCCCGCCGCTCACCGCGTTGAGCCGCGACATCTCCGCCTACGGCGCCCACGCCGCCCGCAGGCTCCTCTCCCTCGTCGCCGGGGAGGAGGCCGGCCCCTACCAGGACGAGGCCGCCCGCCTCACTCCCAGGGGCAGCACCGCTCCCCCGCCCCCGCCGGCCGGGTCCCTGCGAGGGGCCTGACCGGCAAGGCCCCGTCACGGCCCCGTCACGGCCCCGTCACGGCTTGGTCAGGGTGACGAGCAGCGCGGGGTGGTCGGTGTACCTCATGGAGATGACGTCGGTGCGCTCGAAGCCCATGCTCGCCGCGAAGACGTGCTGCACGTCCCCGTCCCCCTTCCTGAAGAAGGGAGCGGAGTTGCAGTTCTGGACGTTCTGCCCGAACAGCGGCGCGTACCTCATGTTGAAGTCACCGGCCAGGAAGGTCGGCCTGGTGGCGGCGCCCCGGTCGCGCAGCATGGCGATGGCGGCCTTGCACTGCGCCATGGCGACGCTCCCCGTGGTCGACAGGTGGGTGGTGCAACCGGTGAGGTCGGGGAACTCGGCGCACACGTAGACGCGCCTCTCGCTCCCGCCGTCCTGGGTGGCGTAGACGCCGGAGAAGTTCGTCGCCCCGGTGGCGCGGAAGAGCAGCCCGTTGCCGTACTCGTCCCCGTTGACGCAGCGCACCGGCGTGCCGTCGGGCCGCAGCGCCGGGGCGAACGCCCGGTGGCCGTTCCCCATCGAGGGGGCCAACTGGGCCAGGTCGTCGCGGCAGATCTCGTTGAGCGTGACGGCCTGCGGCTGCCTGGCGCCGATGATGTCGCGCGCCTCCTGGATGACGTCGGCCCCGTTGAAACAGGAGGTGTTGACGCCGCTGTGGCAGAGGTTGAGCTGCAGGACGCGGTAACTCTGCGCTGAGGACGCTGAGGACGCTGAGGACGCTGAGGACGCGGCGTGGGGAACGGCGGACGTGGCGTGGGACGCGGTGGGAACGGCGGCGACGGCCGTGGCCAGCAGGACGACGAGGGGAAGGCGAGCGAGAACACGGAGGCTGGACCACGAAAGGCGCATTTATCCTCTTATCTCGGAGATCCCGGACGCATCAATTGATCACGCGGGCAGCCCGGCGGAGAGTGCCCGGCCCCCAGGGCATTCGAAGTTGAACGGAAATAGCGGGATATACAGCCATAATGACGGCTGAAGCTAGATCGTCAACCACGGGATCCGGCAGCCGCCGGCATCGACCCCTGCCGCCGTTGTCCCGCCGGCCACCGGGAAGGCCCGGCCAGGGCGACATGCCGCCGGCGGGCGCCGGCCGGGCGGCGGCTCGGCGCCGACGCGGTCGCGCGAAGCCCCGGGCAAAGCCCTGGAAAGCCCCGCAAAGCCCCGGAAAGCCGAAGGGCCGGTACGGCGGATGCCGTACCGGCCCTTCAGGGTGTCGCGGTAGGACCCTCGGGTCCTACGAGGTGATCAGCGTGATCAGCGGCCGTAGCGGCTGCCGCCACCGCGCGGGGCGGAGCCGCGGCCGTCGGCGCGGAACTCCCCGCCGCGGAAGCCGCCGCCCTGGCGCTCGCCGCGGAACGGCTCGCGCTCGCCCGCGGGACGCTCGGAGCGGTAACCGCCGCCGGCCGGGGCCGGACGGTCGGCGCGGAACGGCTCGCGCCGCTCGCCACCGCGGTAGCCACCGGTGGGACGCTCGGAGCGGAAGCCACCGCCCGCCGGGCGCTCGGAACGGTAACCGCCGCCGGCCGGGCGCTCGGAGCGGTACTGGCCGCCACCGGAGGCGCCGCCGCCGCGGTTGTCGTCACCGAAGGAACGCTCGCGGGGCTGCTGGCCCTCACCGGCGCCGTGGGCGGGACGGTCGGAGCGGAAGCGGCGCGGGCCACGCCCGCCGCCACCGTTGCCGCCGAAGCCGCCGCGGCCCTGACGCTGCTTGGCGGCCGGCGCCGAGGGCTCCCAGACCGGGATCGGCTCGCCGGTGGGCGTACGCGCGCCGGCGACCTCTTCCAGGCGCGGGTGGCCCGGGGTGGCCTTGATGCGGAACGGCTTGATGCCCGCGCGGCGGGTCATCGAGTCGGTGGAGCGGCGCTCGTTGGGGAGCACCAGCGTCATGACGGTGCCCTTCTCCCCGGCGCGGGCGGTACGGCCACCGCGGTGCAGGTAGCTCTTGTGGTCCTGGGGCGGGTCGACGTGCAGCACGAGGCTGATGTTGTCGACGTGGATGCCGCGGGCCGCGACATCCGTGCAGACCAGGACGTTGATCGTGCCTTCCTTGAACTCGGCCAGGATGCGGGTGCGCTGGTTCTGGCGCTTGCCGCCGTGCAGGCCGCCGGCCCGGATGCCGACCTGGGCGAGCTGCTTGCACAGCCGGTCGACCCCGTGCTGGGTGCGCACGAAGATGATGGTCCGGCCCTCGCGGTTGGCGATCTCGGCGGTCACCGGGAACTTGTCGTCGCGGTGCACCTCCAGCACGTGGTGCTCCATGGTGTCGACCGAGGAGGCGGCCGGGGCCATCGAGTGGGTCACCGGGTTGGTGAGGAAGCGGCGGACGAGCTTGTCGACGTCGCCGTCGAGGGTGGCGGAGAACAGCAGGCGCTGGCTGTCGGCCGGGGTCTGCTGCAGGATCGCGCTGACGACCGGGAAGAAGCCGAGGTCGCACATGTGGTCGGCCTCGTCGAGGATCGTCACCTGGACCTCGTCCAGCATGCACTCACCCTGCTGCATGAGGTCGGTCAGGCGGCCGGGGGTGGCCACGACGACCTCGACACCGCGGCGCAGCGCCTCGATCTGGCGGCCCATGGACATGCCGCCGACGACGGTCTTCATCCGCAGCGACAGACCGCGGCCGAGCGGCTCGAGCGCGTCGGTCACCTGCATGGCGAGCTCGCGGGTCGGGACCAGGACGACGGCCAGCGGGTGGCCGGGACGGGCCTTGGCGCCGGCGATGCGGGTCATCATGGGCAGGCCGAAGGCGAGCGTCTTGCCGGAGCCGGTCTGGCCGCGGCCGAGAACGTCGTGACCGGCGAGAATGTCGGGGATCGTGGCCCGCTGGATGGGGAAGGGACTGTCGATGCCCGAACGGGAGAGACCGGTCACCAGCGGCTTCGGCAGGCCGAGGAGAGTGAACTCGGACACGCCTGCGGGGGCCTGGGAGATCTCGGTGATGTCGGTGATTTCGGGCAGAACAGCGTCAAGCATGGTCACGAAGACTCGTGCCTTTCGATAGAAGAACGGGGCACGTCACTTCTGCGAAAGGACGAGCCTGGAACGCACGGCCTGAGGCCGCGCTGGATCAACGCCCACATGGGGGCGGTAGTGCGGTGCAAGTCGAGGCGCACCGCACGGGGCGGGTCTAGCTTACCCGCACGCAGTCAAACCACGATCAAGCATACCCGGCGTTCGCAGTGCCGGGTTCGGTCGGGGCGTCCGGCATCGGCCGGCCGCTTGTCCGTCGGTTGGAGTCAACACTCCAGGCCGGGCTTTTCTTCCCGGCCTCGGAAATCCTCTCACACAATTGGGTACGGCCCGAACCCCGGGGGGTGCGAGCCGTACCGGAAACCACTTCTCAGACGTTGAAACCCAACATCCGGAGCTGCTCGCGCCCCTCGTCGGTGATCTTGTCCGGGCCCCACGGCGGCAGCCACACCCAGTTGATCTTCACGTCGGAGACCATGCCCTCCAGGGCCGAGTGCGCCTGGTCCTCGATGACGTCGGTCAGCGGGCAGGCCGCGCTGGTCAGCGTCATGTCGATGGTGGCGACCGGCAGGGTGACGCCCTCGCCGCCCGCAGCGCCCTCGCCGCCCTGCTCGGCGGCGTCCAGGTGGAGTCCGTAGATCAGGCCCAGGTCGACGACGTTGATGCCGAGCTCGGGGTCCACGACGTCCTTGAGAGCCTCCATGACCTCGTCATGGGTGGTGTCCCCGTCGTACGCCGTGGTGGGGGTCTCTACAGCCTTGCTCATTTGGTGCTCCTCACGACCGCGTCCTTGTAGGCCATCCACGCCAGTAGCGCGCACTTCACCCGAGCGGGGAACTTGGCGACCCCGGCGAAGGCGACGGCGTCGCCCAGCACGTCCTCGTCCGCCTCCACCTTTCCCCTGCCCTGCATGAGCCGGGTGAACTCGTCCACGACGCCGAGGGTGTCGTCGACGGTCGAGCCGGTGGCCAGCTCGTGCAGCACGGAGGCCGCGGCCTGGCTGATGGAACAGCCCTGCCCGTCGTAGGAGACGTCCTCGACCTTGCCGCCGTCGCCCAGCTTCACGCGCATGGTGATCTCGTCACCGCACGTCGGGTTCACGTGGTGGACCTCGGCGTCGTACGGATCGCGGAGCCCCCTCCCCTGCGGGTGCTTGTAGTGCTCCAGGATCAGCTCCTGGTACATGGACTCGGCGATCATAGGGCCGTGCTCACCTTCTCGTTCGCTGCGCCGTACGCTCGCGCGTCGCCGGACGCCGTGCGGCGGGCATCCGCCGCCCGCCGTCCGCCCGCTCGCCGGCTCGACTGCTCGGGCATGGCTAGGCGAACACCTTCCGCACGTGGTGGAGGCCGCGGACCAGGGCGTCGATCTCGGCCGGTGTGTTGTAGAGGTAGAAGGACGCCCGCGTGGTCGCGGGAATCCCGAACCTCAGGTGGAGCGGTCGGGCGCAGTGGTGCCCCACGCGCACGGCCACCCCGAAGTTGTCATCCAGGATCTGCCCGACGTCGTGCGGGTGAATCCCCTCCAGGGTGAACGAGGCCGTGCCGCCCCGGTCTTCGAGGTCCAGCGGGCCGATCACCCGCAGCCCCGGGACCTCCCCCAGAGCGTCGAGCGCATACGCCGTGAGCTCGCGCTCGTGGCGCGTGACGGCGTCCATCCCGATCTCGGACAGGTAGTCGATCGCGGCACCGAGACCGATGGCCTCGACGATGGGCGGGGTGCCCGCCTCGAACTTGTGCGGCGCGGGCGCGTAGGTCGAGTGGTCCATCCAGACCGCCTCGATCATCTCGCCGCCGCCCAGGAACGGGGGCATCGCCTCGAGCAGCTCGCCGCGGCCCCACAGCACGCCGATCCCCGACGGGCCGAGGACCTTGTGGCCGGTGAAGGCGAGGAAGTCGACGTCCAGCGCGGCCACGTCCACCTTCCGGTGGGGCACCGACTGGGAGGCGTCGAGCATCATCAGCGCGCCGACCTCGCGGACCCTGGCGAGCACCGGGGCGACCGGGTTGACCGTGCCCAGCACGTTCGACTGGTGCACGATCGAGACGATCTTCGTGCGCTCGTTGACGAGCTCGCCGAGGTTGGACAGGTCCAGGCGGCCGGAGTCGGTGACGGAGAACCACCGCAGCGTCGCGCCGGTGCGCTGCGCGAGCATCTGCCACGGCACGATGTTGGAGTGGTGCTCCATCTCGGAGATGACGATCTCGTCGCCCGGCCCGAGCCGGAAGCGGGGGTCGGTGCCGATGGGGTTGCCGAAGGCGTACGCCACCAGGTTGAGCGCCTCGGAGGCGTTCTTGGTGAAGACGACCTCGTCGCGGTCGGGCGCGCCGATGAAGGCGGCGACCTTGTCGCGGGCGTCCTCGTACGCCTCGGTGGACTCCGCGCCCAGCACGTGCATGGCACGGCCGACGTTGCTGTAGTGCATCGCCATGTGCTCGCGCATCACCTCGACCACCTGGGTCGGCTTCTGCGAGGAGTTGCCCGAGTCGAGGTAGATGAGCGGCCTGCCGCCGGGAAGCTCGCGGGAGAGGACCGGGAAGTCCTTCCTGATCCTCTCCACGTCAAGGCCGGTGTCCATCAGGCCGACGCCTTCGTGTAGGCCTCGTAGCCCTCCGCCTCGAGCTTCTCGGCGAGCTCGGGGCCGCCCTGCTCCACGATCCGCCCGGCGGAGAAGACGTGGACGAAGTCCGGCTTCACGTAGCGCAGGATGCGGGTGTAGTGGGTGATGAGCAGCACGCCGGTCTCGCCGGAGCGGAAGCGGTTGATGCCCTCGGAGACCACGCGCAGCGCGTCGACGTCGAGGCCGGAGTCGGTCTCGTCGAGGACGGCGATCTTCGGCTTGAGGAGCTCCAGCTGGAGGATCTCGTGGCGCTTCTTCTCGCCGCCGGAGAAGCCCTCGTTGACGTTGCGCTGGGCGAAGGTCGCGTCGATGGACAGCGCGTCCATGCCGGACTTGAGGTCCTTGGCGAACTCGCGGAGCTTGGGGGCCTCGCCGCGGATGGAGGTGACGGCGGTGCGCAGGAAGTTGGAGACGCTGACGCCGGGGACCTCGACCGGGTACTGCATGGCGAGGAACAGGCCGGCGCGGGCGCGCTCGTCGACCGTGAGCTCCAGCAGGTCGACCCCGTCGAGCAGGACCTGGCCACTGGTGATCGTGTACTTGGGGTGGCCGGCGATCGCGTACGCGAGCGTGGACTTGCCCGAGCCGTTGGGGCCCATGATGGCGTGGGTCTCGCCGGCCCGCACGGTCAGGTTGACGCCGCGCAGGATCTCCTTGTCGGCGACGGTGACGTGCAGGTCGCGGATCTCCAGGGTGGAACCCGAGGGAACTCGGCTCGTGTCAGACACTTTATGACTCCTTCGAGAGCGAGACGAGGACGTCATCGCCATCGATCTTTACTCGGTATACGGGGACGGGCTTGTTGGCGGGCGGCCCGGTGGGCTTGCCCGAGCGCAGGTCGAAGCACGAGCCGTGCAGCCAGCACTCCAGGGTGCCGTCGTAGACCTCTCCCTCGCTGAGCTTCACCTCGGCGTGGGAGCAGACGTCGTGCAGCGCGAAGACCTCCTCGCCCCGGCGGACCAGGGCGACGGGGGTGTCGCCGACCTCAAGGCCGATCACTCCCTCGTCGGGGATGTCGGCGAGCTTGCAGACCTTCTCGAACGTCACTTCTCAAGCTCCGCCTCGACCCGGGCGAGCACCCGCTCGCGAAGCTCGGGAACCTCGATCTTCTCCAGCAGCTGCGCGAAGAAGCCCCTGATGACGAGACGGCGTGCGTCCTCGAAGGGGATCCCGCGGGCCTGGAGGTAGAAGATGTGCTCGTCGTCGAGACGGCCCGAGGCGCTGGCGTGACCCGCCCCGGCGACCTCGCCGGTGAGGATCTCCAGGTTGGGCACCGAGTCGGCGCGGGCGCCGTCGGTGAGCAACAGGTTGCGGTTGAGCTCGTAGGTGTCGGTGCCCTCGGCCTCGACGCGGATGATGACGTCGCCGATCCAGACCGCGTGGGCGTCCTGGCCCTGCAGCGCGCCGCGGTAGTCGACGTTGCTGCGGCAGCCGGGCTTGGAGTGGTCGACGAGCAGGCGGTGCTCCAGGTGCTGGCCGGCGTCGACGAAGTAGAGGCCGTTCAGCTCGGCGTCGCCGCCGGGGCCCTCGTAGGAGACCGACGGGGACAGCCTGACCAGGTCGCCGCCGAGGGTGACCACGAAGCCGCGGAAGGTCGCGTCCTTGGCCAGCAGGGCGTGGTGGTGGGAGACGTGCACGGCGTCGTCGGCCCAGTCCTGCAGGCTGACGACCTTGAGCGTGGCGCCCTCGCCCACGACGAACTCGACGTTGTCGGCGTAGACGGCGCTGCCCTGGTGGTCGAGGACGACCACGGCCTCGGCCATCGGCTCCAGCCGCACGACCGTGTGGCCGTACGCGGCGCCCTGCCCGGACCCGGTGAGGGTGATCACCGTCGGCTTGGAGGCGACGGCCTCGCGCGGGACGGTGAGCACGGTGGCCTTCTCGAAGGAGGCGTAGGCCTGGGCGCTGACGCGGTCGGCGGGCACGTAGGCCCTGCCGACCCGCTGGTCGTCGCGGCCGACGGTCTCCACGGTGACCTCGGGGGCGGCGTCGACGTGCACGACGACGTTCGCGGAGGCCGCGACGCCCTCGTGCAGGCCCTTGAGCCGGGAGAGCGGGGTGAAGCGCCACTCCTCCTCCCGGCCGGTCGGTACCGCGAAGTCGGCCACGTCGTACGAGGCCTTCTCGTGGAGGGTCGACAGGGGTTTTCCGGTGTCGAGACCCATCAGCCGACGGCCCCTTCCATCTGCAGCTCGATCAGGCGGTTCAACTCCAGGGCGTACTCCATCGGGAGCTCGCGGGCGATCGGCTCGACGAAGCCCCGGACGATCATCGCCATCGCCTCGTCCTCGCCCATGCCGCGGCTCATCAGGTAGAAGAGCTGGTCGTCGGAGACCTTGGAGACGGTGGCCTCGTGCCCCATGGAGACGTCGTCCTCGCGCACGTCCACGTAGGGGTAGGTGTCGGAGCGGCTGATCTGGTCGACGAGGAGCGCGTCGCACTTGACGGTGCTGGCGCTGCCGTGCGCCCCCTCCTCGATCTGGACCAGGCCGCGGTAGGAGGTGCGGCCGCCGCCACGGGCGACGGACTTGGAGATCACCGAGGAGCTGGTGTTCGGCGCGAGGTGCACCATCTTGGCCCCGGCGTCCTGGTGCTGGCCCTCACCGGCGAAGGCGACGCTGAGGGTCTCGCCCTTGGCGTGCTCGCCCATGAGGTAGACGGCCGGGTACTTCATGGTGACCTTGGAACCGATGTTGCCGTCGACCCACTCCATGGTCGCGCCCTCGTACGCCACGGCGCGCTTGGTGACCAGGTTGTAGACGTTGTTCGACCAGTTCTGGATGGTCGTGTAGCGGCAGCGCGCGTTCTTCTTCACGATGATCTCCACGACCGCGCTGTGCAGCGAGTCGGAGGAGTAGATCGGCGCGGTGCAGCCCTCGACGTAGTGGACGTAGGAGCCCTCGTCGACGACGATCAGGGTCCGCTCGAACTGGCCCATGTTCTCGGTGTTGATCCGGAAGTAGGCCTGGAGCGGGATCTCCACGTTGACGTTCGGCGGCACGTAGATGAAGCTGCCGCCGCTCCAGGTGGCCGTGTTCAGCGCGGCGAACTTGTTGTCGCCGACGGGGATCACGGTCCCGAAGTACTCCTTGAAGATCTCCTCGTGCTCCCTGAGGGCGGTGTCGGTGTCGACGAAGATGACACCCTTCTCCTCGAGGTCCTCACGGATCTTGTGGTAGACCACCTCGGACTCGTACTGGGCGGCGACGCCGGCGACCAGGCGCTGCTTCTCCGCCTCGGGGATGCCGAGCTTGTCGTAGGTGTTCTTGATGTCGTCGGGCAGGTCCTCCCAGGAGGCGGCCTGCTTCTCCGTCGAGCGCACGAAGTACTTGATGTTGTCGAAGTCGATCCCGCTGAGGTCGGAACCCCAGTTGGGCATGGGCTTCTTACCGAAAAGGCGCAGCCCCTTCAGACGAAGGTCCAGCATCCACTCCGGCTCGCTCTTCAGCGCGGAGATGTTGCGGACGACCTCTTCGGACAGGCCACGCCGGGCCGTCGCTCCCGCGGCGTCCGAGTCGGCCCAGCCGAACTTGTAATTCCCGAGGCCTTCCAGCTCCGGGCGGTCGGTGACAGTCACCTTCCGGTCTCCTTGCTCGATGTGTCGATCGTTTCGTGGACTGCCGGCGGTGGCGCCGGATCAGGTATCGATAGGCCCGTCGCGGGCTCTTTCGCGCCCGGCCCGGGGGTTCTGCGGGGACTCACGTGCGTGGTGCACACGCCGTCGCCGTGGGCGATGGTCGCGAGCCGCTGCACGGGGGTGCCGAGGATGCGCCCGAACGCCTCCGTCTCGGCCTCGCACAGCTGCGGGAACTCCGCGGCCACGTGCGCCACCGGGCAGTGGTGCTGGCACAGCTGCTCGCCGCCGAGGCTGGCCTTGCTCGCCGAGGCGGCGTAACCGTCGGCCGACAGCGCCTCGGCCAGCACGCGGACCCGCTGGTCGGCGGGGACCTCGCTCATCCTCGGCCGCAGGCGGTCGACCAGGCCGGCCACCTGTGACCTGGCGAACTCCGCCACGGCCTCCTCGCCCACGCGCTCGGCCAGGAAACGCAGCGCGCTCCCGGCGAGGCCGTCGTAGGCGTGCTCGAAGGCGCTGCGGCCCGCGTCGGTTATCGCGAACAGCTTGGCCGGTCGCCCGCGCCCGCGCTGGCCCCGCGGCCTGGCGGTGCGGGCCTCGGCCATTCCCTCGGCCAGCAGGGCGTCGAGGTGCCTGCGCACGGCGGCGGGAGTGAGGCCGAGCCGCTCGCCGAGGGCGGCGGCGGTGATGGGTCCGTGCTCCAGGATGAGCCGGGCGACACGCGCTCGCGTGCTGCGCTCGGCGGACACGCCGGAGGGCCGCGCGGCGGCGGATCCCTCGGTGCCCTGCATCCCGGTCACGTATTTCACAACATCAGTGTGCCGTAATTGCTTCCCCAGTTACAAACCCGATGTACGGCCGACCGAATGTGGTTCGTCACGCAGGTAAGCCTTACCTAAGCTGGGGAAACGCTCCGTGAGGCTCCCCGCAGCCCGACGAAGGCGGCGAGCGCGGCGAGGGTGAACCCGGCCAGGACGACGGCCATCGGCAGGGCCGATCCCTCGCCGCCCAGACCCACCAGCGGGGCGGCGAGCGCGCCGAGCGCGAACTGCAGCACGCCCGTCAGCGCGGCCGCGCTCCCGGCGATCTGCTGGGGCTGGCCGGCCAGGGCGAGCGCGCCGCTGCCCGGCAGGACGAAACCCGCCCCGCACATCATCACGAACAGCGCGGCGACCAGCACCGGCAGGGGCAGGTGGAACAGGGCCGCGACGAGCACCCCCGCGGCCCCGGCCACGCTCATGAGCAGCCCGGCGACGATCAGCCTGGCCGGGTCCAGCCGCCCGGCGAGGCGTCCGCCGATCTGCGCGGTGACGGTCAGGCCGAGCGCGTTCAGCCCGAACACCAGGGAGAAGGTCTGCGCCGAGGTGTCGTAGACGTCCTGGAGCACGAAGGGCGATCCGGAGATGTAGGCGAACATGGCCGCGAAGCCCAGCCCACCGGCCAGGGTGGCGGCCATGAAGGAGCGGTCGCGGAGCAGGTGCCAGAAGGTGACGAGGGTGTGCCGGAGCCCGCCGCTCTCGCGCCGGTCGGCGGGCAGCGTCTCGCGCACCCCGGACAGCGCGGCGGCCAGCAGCAGGAGCCCCGCGACGCTCAGCGCGACGAACACGCCCCGCCAGGAGGTGTGGTCGAGCAGCTGCGCGCCCGCGATCGGGGCCAGGATCGGCGCGAGGCCGGTCACGAGCATGAGGGTGGCGAAGATCCGGGCGATGGCCGCCCCCTCGTACAGGTCGCGGACGACCGCGCGGACGATCACCAGCGCGGCGCCGCCCGCGATGCCCTGCAACAGGCGGAACCCCACCAGCCCGTACACCGACGGGGAGAAGGCGCACAGCAGGGAGGCGGCGGCGTAGGCGGCGATGCCGATCAGCAGCGGGCCGCGCCGGCCGCGCGTGTCGCTGATCGGGCCCGCGACGACCTGCCCGATGGAGAACCCGATGAGGCAGGCGGTGAGGGTGAGCTGCACCTGCGCCTGCCCGGTGCCCAGGTCGGCGGCGATGGAGGGGAAGGCGGGCAGGTACATGTCGATCGAGAGAGGACCCACCGCCGACAGCGCGCCCAGGATGAGCAGTAGCAGTGTCCTGCGCCGTGCGATCGGCGCCACCTCCGGCTCGACGACGGCCGCGGTCATACCCGTGTCCCCTTTTGGTTGCAGGCCACGCCCGCCGGTCACGGGCGACGATGGGCCCACAGGGGCCGAAGCGTCCCAACCAACAGCCGGTCATCCGAATTCCTGTATTTCGGAAATTTCCTCAGAAAAACCTTTAAGCGCCAGTAGGGCGGGTCCGGTTCCGGCCGGGAAACGAGGCCGCGGCGGCCCCGGACGCGTGGTCCGGAAGCGTGACCGGCGAGCGCAGTCCCTAAACTCGTGGCCATGGACTCCCCAGCCGTCGAGATCGTCGACCTGGTCAAGAGATACGGCGGGACGACCGCGATCGACGGACTGACCTTCAACGCCGCCCGAGGCGCGGTCACCGCGGTGCTGGGCCCCAACGGGGCCGGCAAGACCTCCACCCTGGAGATCTGCGAGGGATTCCGCCGGTCCGACGGCGGCACCGTGAGGGTGCTCGGGCTCGACCCGTCACGACCGGAACTGCGGGCCAGGGTCGGGGTGATGCTCCAGGCGGGCGGCGTTCCCCCCGCGTCCCGCTGCGGGCAGTGGCTGCGGCTGATGGCCCGCTTCCACGCCCACCCGCTCGACCCGGCGGCACTGCTGGAGCGGCTGGGGCTGAGCGAGCACGCCCGCACCCCGTACCGCAGGCTCTCCGGCGGCCAGCAGCAGCGCGTGTCGCTGGCGGGGGCGGTCATCGGCCGTCCCGAGCTGGTCTTCCTCGACGAGCCGACCGCGGGTCTGGACCCGCAGGCCAGGCACGCCTGCTGGGAGCTGGTGCGGGACCTGCGCGCGAGCGGGGTCTCGGTGGTGCTCACCACCCACCACATGGACGAGGCGGAGAAGCTCTCCGACCAGATCGTGATCATCGACCGCGGCAGGGTGGTCGCCGAGGGCACGCCCTCCTCCCTCACCGGCGCCGAGCGGCAGCTGCGCTTCCGCGCCCGACCCGGTCTCTCCCTGGACGAGCTGCTCGCCGCCCTGCCCGCCGGCAGCGCGGCCAAGGAGTCGCCGGCGGGGCACTACATCATCGAGGGGCAGGTCGCGCCCGGCCTCCTGGCCACCGTGACGACCTGGTGCGCCGCCGAGGGGGTGACCGCCGACGACCTCAGCATCGAGCGGCGCACCCTGGAGGACGTCTTCCTGGAGCTGACCGGGCGTGAACTCCGGTGACGCCCTCGAGACCCCCGGCTCCGGCGACACTCCCGGAACCCCCTGCCGCGGCGACGCTCCCGGAGCCCCCCGCTCAGGCGGCACCCTCGAAACCCCTTCGCCACCTCCCCGCGCGCGTCCGGGTACGGTCCCGGCCGGAGCGCGGGCCAGACCGCAGGAGAGCCCCATGACGACCCTGGACCTCACGCCGGCTCCCGGAGCCGCGCCGCTGGGCCGGATGGTGGCGGCCCAGACGGGCGCGGAGATACGGGCGATGCTCCGCAACGGCGAGCAGCTGCTGCTCACGATGATCATCCCGGTGCTGCTGCTCGTCGGCCTCTCCTCCGCCCCGATCATCGACGTGGGCGGCGGTTCCCGGATCGACTTCATGACTCCCGGGGTGCTCGCGCTGGCCGTGATGTCCACCGCCTTCACCGGGCAGGCCATCGCGACGGGCTTCGAGCGCCGGTACGGCGTGCTGAAGCGGCTGGGCGCGACCCCGCTGTCGCGGACCGGGCTGATGCTGTCCAAGACGCTCGCGGTGATCGCCGTGGAGGTCGTCCAGGTGGCGGTCATCTGCGGGGTGGCGCTCGCCCTGGGCTGGCGCCCCACGGGCTCGCCGCTCGCGGCGCTGCTGCTGGTCGTGCTGGGCACCGCCGCGTTCAGCGGGCTCGGCCTGCTGATGGCGGGAACGCTGCGCGCCGAGGCCACGCTCGCCGCGGCGAACCTCGTCTACCTGCTCCTGCTCGCCTGCGGCGGGGTCGCCTTCCCGCTGGCGAAATTCCCCGAGGCGGTACGGCCGGTGCTGGAACTGCTGCCGATCTCGGCGCTGACCGGCGGGCTCCGCGCGGTCCTGAGCGACGGCGCGGGACTCCCGCTCGCCGCCGCGGCGATCCTCGCGGCGTGGGCGGCGGTGTCGCTCTTCCTGACCTCCCGGACGTTCCGCTGGGAGTGACCCGGCCGGACCCGCGCGCCGGAACTGTTTGATCGGAAATATCCCCACGTTCCACGTAAAAGATCTACGAGGATGATCGTCAAGATCTACCATCCTCCAAGTGATCATTACCGGAACGCGGTCTTCATCCCGTCCGGCGACACGATATACGGGGCAGATCTGGCCGAGTTCGGTCATGGGGATCGTCGCCGCGCTTGTCGCCGTCGCAGGCTCGTCCACGGTCTCCCAGTCGTCGGACGAGCTCGCCACCCTCAGCGCGGCCCGCCGCGGCGCCGGAGGACTCTGGGAGCTGGCCCAGCACATCGACGGGCACTTCCTGCCCTACTACGGCCTCATGCACCTGTGGCTGGAGTTCGGGCAGGCCGAGTGGTGGATGCGCCTGCCCTCGGCGCTCGCGACGGGCGCGGCCACCGCGCTCATCGCCGACCTGGGACGCCGGCTGAGCTCGCAGCCCGCCGGACTGGCCGCCGCCGCCGTCTACGTCTTCCTGCCCTCGGTCTCCTACCACGGACAGAACATCCGCTCCTACGCGTTCGCCGCCGCCGCCGCGGTCCTGGCCACCTGGACGCTGTACCGGGCGATCGAGGAGCCCGGGCGGCGCGGCGGCTGGTGGAGGTACGCGGCCGCCGTCGCGCTGCTGGGCTGCACGCAGGTGTTCGCGCTGCTCGTGATGTCCGCGCACCTGCTCGCGATCGCGCTGTACGGGCGGGGCGTCCTGCCCAGGGTGCTGGCCTGCGTGGCCCTGGGGTGTGTTCCGGGGGCCGTCTGGGCGGCGGTCGGCTTCGCCGAGCGGCACGCGATCAGCTGGATCACCATGCCGGGACCCGACGTGTTCCTGGCACTGCCCAAGATGGCCGGGGGCACCGTCCTGGCGGGGTGCGCGGTGCTGGCCGTCGCGGCGGCGGCCCCTCTCCTGCGCCGGCGACACGGCACCGACCGGCTCTGGATCGTCCTGCTGGGCGCCTGGGCGCTCCTGCCGCCCCTGCTGCTGTTCGCCCTGTCCCACCTGGTCTCGCCGGTCTACGTCGACCGCTACCTGTTCGCGACGGTGCCCGCGTACGCGCTGCTGGCCGGGCTCGCGCTCAGCGCGCTGCCCCGCCTGCCCGCCGGGCTCGCGCTGGCGGGCGTGCTGGCCGCCGGGTTCCCCGGCCAGCTGGACTTCCGCAGGGAGGACGGGCACCACGAGAACTTCCCCCGGGCGGCACGGATCCTCGCCGGCGAGTCCCGGCCGGGCGACGCCCTCGTCTACGGGCGCTCCTCGCTGCGTGAGGGCCTCCGCTACTACGACGGGACGCGGCACGGGGGGAAGGGGCTGCCCGACGACGTGCTGCTCGCCGGGCCCGGCCCCCTGCCGGACTCCTTCGGCTACCCGGAGCGCTCCGACGTGGCCGCCGCCGTGGCCGGGCGCGAGCGGGTCTGGGTGGTCTGGCGCGGCGGATCGGAGGCGGCCTCGCGCGTCGGCCGGGTCACCGCCCTGGTCAAGGAGGGATTCGTCCGGATCAAGGCATGGCGGACGGGCCGCGTACCCGGTATGACCGTGGCGCTCTACACTCGCGACCCGGCACCCGCCACCGGATAGACCGGCGAGGCCGTCACCCCCGCCGAGAACGCCGAGAACGCCGAGGCCCCCGAGGGCGCTGAGGGCGCTGAGGGCGCTGAGAGCGCTGAGGCGGCACCTTCGCGGGGGAGGCACTTCTCGCCGGGCGTCTCGCATCGCGGACGCCGCTGAAAATGAGAGTCACGAAAAGTAAGGTGTCATAAATCGCTTTGCACCTGGCATGAGGAGAGCCGTGACCGCCGAAGCCCTGCAGGGGCCCGCCGAGCCGTACAAGCAGAGCCTGCTCAAGCCCGGAGCACTGCTGAAGGCGGCCTCCGACGCCGTCCCGCCGTCCGGGCTGGTGATACTGGCCATCCTGTCGGTGCAGGTGGGCGCGGGTTTCGCCAAGGATCTGTTCTCCCAGCTGCCGCCGAGCGCCGTGGTGTTCCTGCGGATCGCGACAGGAGCGCTGATCATGGGCGCGATCGCCCGCCCCCGGTTGCGCGGGCTGTCCAGGGCGGACGTCGGGGCGGGGGTGGCGTTCGGCGTGACGCTGGGCGTGATGAACCTGTCGTTCTACGAGGCGCTGGCCCGGCTGCCCATGGGCATCGCGGTGGCGATCGAGTTCCTCGGCCCGCTCGGCGTCGCGGTGGCGGCCTCGCGCCGCCGCCTCGACCTGCTCTGGGTCGCGCTCGCCGGGTCGGGCGTGGTGCTGCTGGCCCCGTGGGGCACGACGGTGTCCAGGATCAGCTGGGCCGGGATCGCCTTCGCCCTGGTGGCGGCGGCCTGCTGGGCCGGTTACATCCTGCTGTCCGCCTCGGTCGGCCGGCGTTTTCCCGGGAGCACCGGCCTCTCCCTGGCGATGATCGTCTCCTGTGTGCTGGTCGCCCCCGTCGGGATCACCTCGGGCGGCACCGACCTGCTCCAGCCCGAGCTCCTGCTGATCGGGCTCGGGGTGGGCCTGCTGTCGTCGGTCATCCCCTACTCGATCGAGCTGGAGGCCCTGCGCAGGATGCCCAAGCGGGTCTTCGGCATCCTGATGAGCCTGGAGCCCGCGATGGCGGCGCTGGTCGGGCTGCTGGTGCTGGGCGAGGTGCTCCAGGTACGGGAGTGGGCCGCCATCGGCTGCGTGGTCATCGCCAGCGTGGGCGCCACCCGCGGCAGCGGCTGACCCCGTCCCCGCCTGGGCGCCACCCGCGGCGCCCGCCGATCGGGTTCCCGCCGCGGGGCGCCACCCGCGGCACCCCGGACCGTCCCGCCGTCCCGGCCCGGCGCTCGCGGGGCACCGCCGGCCCGCCCTCCGAGCCGCCGCGTCCCGGCCGGTCGCCCTCGGCCGCCGGGCCGCCGCTACTCGGGCCGGCTGGCCCAGATGCCGCGGACGTGCCGGATGTGGGCGCGCATCAGCCGTTCGGCACCGCTCGCGTCCCCTTCGGAGAGCAGCGCGAGCAGGGTGAGGTGCTCGCGGGCGGAGTCGGCGAGGGTGCCCCTCCGGTGCAGGGACGACAGGCCGTACAGGCGGGCCCTGTTGCGCAGGTCGCGAACCACCTCCACGAGGTGGGAGTTGCCCGCCAGGGCGAGCAGGTCCAGGTGGAAGCGGATGTCGGCGTCGACGTACGCGAGCAGGTCGCCGCGCTCGGCGGCGTCGACGATCGCCTGGGCCAGCGGGCGCAGCGTCTCGAAGCTCGGCGCGCGCCCGGCGTCGGCCAGTTGCGCCACCGTTGGCACCTCGATGAGCCTGCGGATCTCGGTCAGCTCGTCCAGGTCCCGGTCGGACAGCTCGGTGACCCGGAAGCCCTTGTTGCGCACCGCCTCGACCAGGCCCTCCTTGGCCAGGTCGAGCATGGCCTCGCGCACCGGGGTCGCCGAGACCCCGAACTGGGCGGCGAGGACCGGGGCCGAGTAGACCATGCCGGGCCTCATCTCACCGGTGATGAGGGCCGCCCTGAGCGCGTGGGCCACCTGCTCACGCAGGCTCTGCCGCTCGCTCACGGCCGGCAGGTCGAGCCGGCCGTCCGCCCTAGGAGCCATACCGGAGCCTCTCGTGTCGCTCGCGTCCGCGCCTGATCGGCGGAACCCGCCACCTCCACATCCTCCCAGGCTGTGCGTGCGTCCCCGAACACCCGGGGGCCGATCCGGAGAGCAGGACGCCGGTGGCGGGTCCGCCGGTCATCCCCCCTCGCTCCCCCGGACCCCGCCGAGGTAGGCCTCGACCACCCGGGCGTCCCGGCGGAGCTCGGCGGCGGGCCCGTCGAGGACGCACTCGCCGTTCTCGATCACGTAGCCGCGGTGCGCGATCCCCAGGGCGGCCACGGCGTTCTGCTCGACGAGCAGGACCGAGGTGCCCTGGGCGTTGATCCCCGCGATGAGCTCCATGACCGAGGCGACCACCAGGGGCGCCAGGCCCATGGACGGCTCGTCGAGCAGCAGCAGCCGGGGCCCGGTGACCAGCGCCCTGCCGATGGCGAGCATCTGCTGCTCGCCGCCCGACAGCGTGCCGCCCTGCTGGGCGCGCCGTTCCGCCAGGCGGGGCAGCAGCTCGTAGACGCGCTCGATCCGCGTGCGGATCTCCGCCTGGTCGCGGACCAGGTAGCCGCCCAGCTGGAGGTTCTCGTGCACGCTGAGCGTGCTGAAGATCCTGCGGCCCTCCGGGACGTGCACCAGGCCGCGCGCGGTGATCCGGTGCGGCTTCTCCCTGGTGATCACTTTCCCGTCGAAGACCACCTTGCCGCCGGAGGGCCGCAGCAGCCCCGAGACCGCCGACAGCGTGGTGGTCTTGCCCGCGCCGTTGTTGCCGAGCAGGGCGACGATCTCCCCCTCGGCGACGCCGAGCGACAGGCCGCGCAGGGCGTGTACGCCGCCGTAGTGGACGTCCAGCCCGTCGATCTCAAGCATTGGCGTCTCCCCCGGCCGCGCCGTCCTTCCCCGCGGTCTCTTTCCCCGCGGCTGCTCCCCCGGCGCCGTCGTCTTCCCCGGCACCGTCCTTCCCCGCCGTCGCGGCCCGGTCGGCCCCGTCGGTCCCGTCGGCTTCGTCCCTCGTGACGGTGGGGTCGCCGCCGAGGTAGGCCTCGATGACGGCCGGGTCGCGCCGGACGTCCTCGGGACGGCCGTCGGCGATCTCCCTGCCGAAGTTGAGCACGACCACACGCTCGGAGACCTCCATGACCAGGCCCATGTCGTGCTCGATGAGCACGATGGCCACCCCCAGCGCCTGGATGCGCCGGATCAGGTCGAGCATCTCGGCCTTCTCGCCGTGGTTGAGCCCGGCCGCGGGCTCGTCCAGCAGCAGCAGATCGGGGCGGCGGGCCAGGGCACGGGCGATCTCCGTACGGCGCTGCTCACCGTAGGGAAGGTTGCGCGCCTGCCCGTACCGGTCGCCGCGCAGGCCGACGAAGTCCAGCCAGTGATGGGCCTGCTCGGTGCACTCGCGCTCGGAGCGCCGGTAGCGCGGGGTGTGCAGCAGGGCGTCCAGGACGCTCTGGCGCAGCCACAGGTGCGATCCGGCGCGCACGTTGTCCAGGACCGACAGCTCGCCGAACAGGCGCAGGTTCTGGAAGGTCCGCGCGACCCCCAGGCCCGCGATGGCCGAGGGCCGCATCCCCGGCAGGTCCCTGCCGCGCAGGGTGATCCGGCCGGAGGTCGGCCGGTAGAAGCCGGTGACGCAGTTGAAGGCCGACGTCTTGCCCGCCCCGTTGGGCCCGATCACCGAGACGATCTCCGCCTCGTCCACCGAGAACGACAGGCCGTCGATGGCCACCAGCCCGCCGAAGGTCAGGCGCAGGTCGGCCACGCTCAGCAGGCTCACGGGACCTCCTTGGAACGAGCCGGCCAGATCCCCTGCGGTCGCAGGAGCATGAAGACGATGAGCAGCACGCCGAACAGGAAGAACCGGTAGTCGGCGAGGTCGCGCAGGATCTCCGGCAGGATGCTGATCACGACGGCGCCGACGACGACGCCGGGCACCGAGCCCATGCCGCCGAGGACCACGGCCATGAGCACCAGCGCCGACGACAGGAAGGTGAAGCTGCCCGGCGAGATGGCCGACAGCTGCGCGGCGAACAGCACCCCGGCCAGGCCGCCCCAGACCGCCCCGGCGATGTAGGCGGCGAGCTTGACCCGGTAGGTGTGCACGCCCATCGCCTCGGCGGCGTCCTCGTCCTCCCGGACGAAGCGCCAGGCCCGGCCCAGGCGGGAGCGGCCCAGCCGCGCCGCGCCGAGGACGGCCAGCGAGACGACGGCCACGGTGACGTAGTAGAAGGCCGCCGGGTGCTCGACCAGGTGCGGGATGCCGTAGATGCCGGAGGGGCCGCCGGTGACGTCCAGGTTGTTGGCGGTGATCCGGATGATCTCCCCGAAGCCGAGGGTCACGATGGCGAGGTAGTCGCTGCGCAGCCGCAGGGTGGGGGCGCCGATGACGATCCCGGCGACGACCGTGACCACGAGCACGGCGGGCACCGTGGCGAGCAGCGGCAGGTCGAAGCGGGTGGCCAGCACCCCGCTGGTGTAGGCGCCGACCGCGAAGAAGGCGACGTAGCCCAGGTCGAGCAGGCCGCAGTAGCCGACCACGATGTTCAGCCCGGCGGCGAGCATCACGGCGATGGCCGCGCTGGTCATGACCGACAGCGCGTACGGCGTGGCGTTGACGAAGGGGGCCAGCAGCGCGATCAGCAGCCCGGCGATCCCGGCCCAGCGGTTCTGCAGCAGCTTCGACGCCCGGGTGGGGGGCCTGTCGGTGCCCAGGCGGCGGACCTTGGTGCCGGTGCCGGTGCCGGCGGGCCCGGTCGGCCCGGCGGGCTCGGTGGTCTCGTTCATACGCGCTCCGTGACGCGCTCGCCGAGCAGGCCGGTGGGCCGCACCGTCAGGAACAGGATCAGCACCCCGAAGGCGAACACGTCGCGCCACTCACCGCCCAGCCAGAACGTGCCGAACGACTCCAGCAGCCCGAGCAGCAGGCCGCCGAGCATCGTGCCGGGGATGTTGCCGATGCCGCCGATGACGGCCGCCGTGAAGGCCTTGAGCCCGATCAGGAAGCCCATCATGAAGTCGATCTTCCCGTAGTAGGCCCCGGCCATCACGCCCGCGGCCCCCGCCAGCGCCGAGCCGATGAAGAAGGTCCGGGAGATCACCGCGTTGACGTCGATGCCCATCAGCGCGCTGGTGCGCGGGTCAAGCGCGATGGCCCGCATGGCCCGGCCCTCACGGGTGCGGGTGACCAGCAGGTTGAGCCCGGTCATGAGGAGCACCGCCACGCCGACCAGGACGACCTGCTGCACGGTGAGCCGGGCCCCGAGGATCTCCAGCGAGGTGCCGCCCAGCCGCACCGGGTAGACGCGCGGATCGGCCCCGGCCACCGCGCGCATGCCGTACTCCAGGGCGAAGGAGGCCCCGACCGCGGTGATCAGCAGGGACAGCCGCGGGGCGCGGCGGAGCGGCCGGTAGGCGATCCGCTCCAGCGCCACCCCGGCCAGGCCGGTGACGACCATGGTCGCCAGGAGCACCGCGAGCAGCAGCGGCAGGGCCATCGCGGAGGACACGCCGCCGACCGCGCCGAGGATGGCGAAACCGGCGAACGCCCCCAGCATGTACAGGTCGCCGTGGGCGAAGTTGAGCAGCTTGATGATCCCGTAGACCATGCTGTAGCCCAGGGCCACCAGGGCGTAGAACGAGCCGACGAACAGCCCGTTCCAGACGAGCTGCGTCACTGGAGGGCGTCCTGCAGGGCGAACTTGTCGCCCTTGACGACAAGGATCTGGAAGCCGCCGTTGGCCAGGGTGTGCTCGGGGGTGAACTTCAGCGGCCCGGAGAACATCGAGAAGCCGTCGATCGCCTCGAGCGCCGCGATGACCTTGTCTCCGTCGGTGGCGCCCGCCTTGGTGACCGCCTCGGCGGCGAGCCGCACCGCGTCGTAGGCCTGGTTGGAGTACGGGCCCGGCTCGGAGGAGTACTTCTTCTTGTACGCCTCGATCCAGCCCTCGGCGCCCTCGAGGGTGTCGGGGGTCTGGGTCATCGTCGCGTAGAGGCCCTCGGCGGCCTCGTCTCCGGCGATCTCGATCAGCTTGGGGGAGACCGAGCCGTCGCCGACCATGATGGAGCCCTTGTATCCGGCCTGCCGTAGCTGGCGCGCGATCAGGCCGCCCTCCTGGAAGTAACCGGTCCAGTAGACGAAGTCGGGCTTCTTGGCCAGCACGTTGGTGATGTTGGCGCTGTAGTCGCTCTCCTTCGGGGTGACCGCCTCGGTGATCGCGGCCTCGGCTCCGTCCGGGGCCTCCAGGAGGGCCTGGGTGCGCAGCGCGATGTCCTTGGAGTAGCTGGTGTTGTCGTGCATCAGCGCGACGCTCTTGGCCCCCTGCTTGGCGATCCACTTCTCGGCGGCCGCGGCCTGCTGGGAGCCCGTGCCGTTGATCAGGAAGACGTGCTTGAGCTTCTGGTCGACCAGTTCCTGGGAGTTGGCGGCCGGTATGATCATCGGGATTCCGGCCTTGCCGAAGATCGGCAGGGTGGGTAGCGTCGCCCCGGAGCAGTAGCCGCCCACGGAGACGTCGACCCCCTCGGTGACCAGCTTGTTGGCGCCCGCCGCCGCGGACTGGGCGTCGCAGGCGTCGTCGGCGGTCCTCAGCTCCAGTTTGCGGCCGAGCACACCGCCCTTGGCGTTGATCTCGTCGATCGCGAGCTGCGCCGCGTTGCTCATGTAGGGACCTATGGCGGCCTCGCTGCCCGACTGCGGGATCAGCATGCCGAGGACGATCGGCTCGTCCTTCGCGGCGGCCGTCTGGCCCCCGCCGCCGTCACCGAGCAGTCCCTGGCCACATCCGGTGACCATGAGACCGAGAACGGCCAGCGAGGTGAAGCACTTCAGGGGGATGGCACGCATGTGCGGCTCCTCACGTCCGATGATGTGTGATATTGCACGCGCAACGCCGGTGCACGTCAAGGGCCGAAACAAGACCGTTAGCGTTAAGACGCCGTTTCCCCATGTGCCGCGGCCCGCCGGGGATCACCCCCGGGGAGGGCGGCGTGTTCGCAGCTCGGAGAGGGGCCGAGGGCGCCGGGACCGGCCTCCCGCGGGGGTTTTCCGGTGCCGGGGTTGCGGTCGCGGGCCCGCGCGGGAAACGGTCCCGGCCGCTCGGCCGGAAACCGGGCGATCGGCGGCCCGGCGGCCGGTATCTCCCATTAGAGGGCGTCAGAGAAGGAAGCCTCCGGGGAACGGATCGCGGGGGTCGAGGAAGTACTGGGCGGTGCCGGTGACCCACGCCCGCCCGGTGATGGCCGGAACCACCGCGGGCAGGCCCCCCACCTCCGTCTCCTCCGTGAGCCGCCCGACGAAGCGGGTACCGATGAACGACTCGTTCACGAAGGCGGTGTCCAGCGGAAGCTCGCCCCTGGCGTGCAGCTGGGCCATCCGGGCGCTGGTACCGGTGCCGCACGGCGAGCGGTCGAACCAGCCGGGATGGATCGCCATCGCGTGCCGCGAGTGCCGGGCGCCGGAACCGGGCGCGGTGAACTGCACGTGGTGGCAGCCCCGGATGCCGGGGTCCAGCGGATGGACGGGCTCGTCCTGCTCGTTGATCGCCCCCATGATCGCCAGACCGGCGTCGAGGATCGCCTGCTTGTGCGACCGCTCGAACGGCAGGCCCACCGACTCGATCGGCAGGATCGCGTAGTAGTTGCCGCCGTAGGCGAGGTCGTAGACGACCTCCCCGGCCCCGGGAACCTTGACCACGCGGTCCAGCCCGGCGCTGAAGGACGGCACGTTGGTGATGGTCACCTCCGCGGCGGCGCCGTCCTCGACCCGGACCTCGGCGACGACCAGGCCCGCGGGGGTGTCCAGCCGGATGGTGGTGACCGGCTCGGCGACCTCGACCATTCCGGTCTCGACGAGGACCGTGGCGACGCCGATGGTGCCGTGCCCGCACATGGGCAGGCAGCCGGAGACCTCGATGAAGAGCACGCCGTAGTCGGCGTCGGGCCGGGTGGGCGGTTGCAGGATGGCCCCGCTCATCGCCGAGTGGCCGCGCGGCTCGTACATGAGCAGGGTGCGGACGTGGTCCATCTCGGCCAGGAAGTGCTCACGCCGCTCGGCCATGGTGGAGCCGGGGATGACCCCCAACCCCCCGGTGATCACCCGGGTGGGCATGCCCTCGGTGTGGGAGTCCACCGCGTGGAAGACCCTCTTCGTTCTCATCGACTCTCCTCACGGGGAAGGGTAAGGGGTGGATCTACCGCAGGCCCTCGGCCAGGGCCTTCTCCGTGGCGGCGCGTACGGCGGCCTCCTGCTCGGGGGCGAGGCCGAGCCTGGGCGGGCGGCACGGGCCGCCGTTGCGCCCGGCCAGGTCCATGGAGAGCTTGATGGCCTGGACGAACACCGGCCTGGAGTCCCAGCGAAGCAGCGGGTGCAGCGCGCGGTAGAGCGGCAGCGCGGTGGCCGTGTCCCCCGCGGCGGCCGCGCGGTACAGGGCCACGGTCGACTCGGGCAGCGCGTTGGGGAATCCGGCCACCCAGCCGACCGCCCCGGCGGTGACCAGCTCCAGCAGCACGTCGTCGGCCCCGGCCAGCACGTCCAGCCCGGGGGCGAGTTCGGCGATCTCGTAGATGCGGCGGACGTCTCCGCTGAACTCCTTGACCCCCACGATCAGCCCCTCGGCGTGGAGGGTGGCCAGCAGCCGGGGGGTGAGGTCCACCCGGGTGTCGAAGGGGTTGTTGTAGGCCACCACCGGCAGGCCGGCCCTGGCCACCTCCCGGTAGTGCTCCACCACGGTCCTGTCGTCGGCGCGGTAGGCGTTCGGCGGGAGCAGCATCACCGCGCGGCACCCGGCCTCGGCGGCCTGCTCGGCCCAGCGCCGGGCCTCCAGGGCGCCGTAGGCGGCGACCCCCGGCATGACGCGGGCACCGCCGACGGCGGCGACCGCGGTCTCCACGACCGAGGCCCGCTCCTCGGGGGTCAGCGTCTGGTACTCGCCCAGCGACCCGTTCGGCACGACGCCGTCGCACCCGGAGGCGACCAGCCACCGGCAGTGCTCGGCGTAGCCGTCCAGGTCGACGGAGAGATCCGCGCCCAGGGGCAGAGCGGTGGCCACGGTCACACCGTGCCAGGGCTTCACGGGGGTCGTCATGGTTCATCCTTCCGAAGGGTTTTCCAGCCGGTACGGGTCCGGGTCCGGGGGAGATCCCGTACGGTCCCGGCGCGGGTGAGGCTCCGGCCCGCCCGGCTCAGGGGAGGTTTCCGGCCGATCCGGTTCCGGGTCCGGGTCCGGCCCCAGGTCCAGGTCCAGCTCCATGTCGAGGTCCAGGTCCAGGAGGGTTTCCGGCCGTCCCGTCGCCGGGCGGTTCTCCCGCCGTTCCGGGGAGGACGGCGGGCGCGCGGCGAGGTCGCCGAGCCTGACGGGCTGGGCGATCGGGCGCCGGGGCGGCGCGGGGTCCTCCCCGACGAGGCACGCGACCGCGTAGCCGCACATCCTGCCCTGGCACCACCCCATCCCCGGGCGGGCCAGGAGCTTGACGGAACGCGCGTCGACGGCCCCCATGGCCTGGGCCTCCCGTACGGCCGACAGGGGCACCTCCTCGCAGCGGCAGACGAGCGTGTCGTCGCGCAGCCACTCCCGCCAGCCCGGTCGTACCGGGTAGGCCTCCTGCAGGGCGCGGGCGAAGGCGGCGAGCCGGTCCCTGCGCCGGGACAGGGCCGGGTCCGGCGGCACGGGGCGGCCCAGGTCCGCGGCGGCGGACCGGCCCGCGATGCGGCCCTCCACCTCGGCGAGCGCGGCCCCGCCGACGCCGGTGGACTCCCCAGCCGCGTAGACGCCGGGCACGCTGGTGCGCATGCCCGCGTCGACCGCGACGACCGGGCTGCCGTCGGGGTCGCGGCGGGTGTCGCAGCCCAGCTGGACCGGCAGGTCGAGCTGGGGGACGAATCCGTAGCCGAAGGCGAGGGTGTCGCACTCGACGGTCCTCGTCGAGACCGGCCGCCAGTCCCCGTCCAGGCTCGCCACGGTGACGTGGGTCAGCGCGGTGTCGCCGTGCGCGGCGACCACCGCCTCGCGGCGGTGGTACGGGATCCGGTGGCGGGCCAGGCGCGCTCCGTACCCGAGGGCCTCCCCGGCCCGGCCCGCGGCGACCAGCGGGTGCCTGGCGAGCCCGAACCCGCCGCCGGCCTCGTGGACGCCGAGCACCCGGGCCCCCGCGTCGGCCAGGCCCGCGGCGACGGGGAGCAGGAACGGGCCGGTGCCGGCGACCACGACCCTGCTTCCCGCGAGGACCAGGTCGCCCTTGAGCAGCGCCTGCGCGCCGCCCGCGGTGAGCACCCCCGGCAGGTCCCAGCCGGGGAACGGCAGCGGCCTGTCGTGCGCGCCG
This sequence comes from Streptosporangium sp. G12, assembly GCF_052983175.1. Classification (NCBI taxonomy): domain Bacteria; kingdom Bacillati; phylum Actinomycetota; class Actinomycetes; order Streptosporangiales; family Streptosporangiaceae; genus Streptosporangium; species Streptosporangium sp. G12. The sequence goes on from NZ_JBRIQO010000016.1 coordinate 177,387, forward strand.
GTGGCGATCAGCAGCCCGCGCGCGGTCACCGCGCGGGGCCGCTCCTCACGGTCTCCCTCCAGGCACCGTACGGTGATCGCCCCGTCCGCGCGCTCGACCGCCCAGACCCGGTGGCGCAGGAGCACCTCGGCGCGCTCGCGGAGCGTCTCCCACTGGCGGGTGAACCGGTCGAGCCCGTGGTGGAGCGCGCCGGGCCGCGCGGCGCGGAAACCCTCGGCGGGGTGCCGGAAGTACTGGCCGCCCGGCCTGGCGGCCCCGTCGATCAGCACGACGTCCAGCCCGGACAGGGCGGCGGTGAGCGCGCCCGCGACCCCCGCGGGGCCCGCGCCGACGACGGCGAGGTCGTGGATCCGCGTCATCGGCCGCTCACCCCTCCCCCTCGTCGTCGCCGGTGGTCACCAGGTCTCCCGGGAGGGCCTCGGTCAGGCAGGCGCGCAGGGACGGGGTCCCGTTCACCGTGACCAGGCAGTCGAAACAGACCCCGATGCCGCAGAACAGCCCGCGCGGGCGCCCGCCGAAACGGGTGGTGCGCCAGGAACGGACGCCCGCGCCGTGCATGGCGGCGCCGACGGTCTGGCCGGGGACCACCGGGACGGGGGTGCCGTCCACGCTGATCTCGAACCCCGGCTCGGGCCGCGCCCTCACCAGGCGGTACGGATCCCTCATCGGGCACCTCCGGCGAAAGGACCCCGGCTCCGGTTCCGGTTCCGGCTCCGTGAGAAGGTCAAGACGCCTCCTTGGCGAAGCGGTCCGGGCGGAAGGGGGCGAGGTCCAGGTCGGGGCGGAGCCCGGCCAGGAGCTGGGCGATCAGGTGGCCGGTGGCCGGGGCCAGGCCGATGCCCGCCCCCTCGTGGCCGCAGGCGTGGTAGAGCCCGGGTGCCCGGGGGTCCTCCCCGATCACCGGAAGGTGGTCCGGGCAGTAGGGGCGGAAACCGCAGTAGGCGCGGATCGCCCGGTACGCCGCCAGAGCGGGGAACAGCTCCACGGCCTGGCGGGCGAGACGTTCGAGCACCGGGACGGAGACCGTGCGGTCGAAGCCGACCCGCTCGCGGCTGGCGCCGATGAGCACCGGCCCCGACGGGGTGCTCTCCACGACGGCGGACGTCTCCAGTCCCTCCGAGTCGCTGGCCACCGCGGTGACGTAGGCGGCGGTGTAGACCTTGTGCCTGATGAGCGGCCCGGCGAGAGGCTCGGTGACCAGGATGAAGCCGCGCCTGGGCAGGATCGGGACGCGCACACCGGCCAGCGCGGCGATCTCGCCGCCCCAGGTGCCCGCGGCGTTGACGACGGCTCCGGCGAGGATGTCGCCGTGGTCGGTGGTGACGCCGGTGACCCGGCCGCCGGCACGGACGAAGCCGGTCACCGTGACGCCGGTCCGCAGCATCAGGGCGCCGCGGCCGAACCGCTCGGCGCCCCTCCGGATGAGCCTGGCCGCCGCCAGCATGGGCTGGACCTGGGCGTCCTGCGGGTAGAACACGCCTCCGGCGAGCCCTTTCGCCAGGTGGGGCTCGTAGTCGCCGAGTTCCCCGGGGGCGACGGCGACGTGCTCGACGCCCTGCTTCGCCGCCAGGCCGGTGAGCGCCGCCAGGATCTCGTCCGTCTCGGCGACCACCAGGCCGCCCTTGGCCTCGAACTCGAACCCCCCGTCCGGCTCGGACCCCTCGCCGCCCGCCGCGGACCCTCCGGCGCGCCCCGCTCCGGCTTCGGCGCCGGGCCCACCGGCGGGCTCGCCCTGCGCCTCACCCTTCGCACCGTCATCGCCCCCGGCCAGGTCTCGCCAGAGCCGGTTGGAGAGCAGCGCCAGGTCGAGCTCGGGTCCCGGTTCCTTGTCGGAGACCAGGATGTTGCCCTCACCCGCACCCGTCGTGCCGCCCGCCACCGCGCCCCGGTCGACGACCACCACGTCCAGTCCCGCGCGGGCGGCGTAGTAGGCGCAGGCGGCACCGACGACTCCGGCGCCGATGACCACGACGTCCGGCATGTCCCACCTCGCTCCCGCGCCTCGGACTCGCCAGTACTATGTCACATACCCTCTATCGGATCAATGCACCAAAACGGGCATCGCAGGCGTGCCGTCGGCCCACGCGCACCCCTACCCACCGGCCCGGACGGCACGCCGCCCCGCCACAGGCGGCCCGCGCCGGCGGCCGGTACCCGGGGTCCGCGGCGGGACCGCGCACCTCGCCACCTAGCATGTGAGCCGTGAACCACCTCCTTGACCGGACCCGCCGGCATGCCGCGAAGTCGGCGCGGATCGTGGGGCCGCCGACCCTCCTCACGCTGCGCCGCTGGGCGCTGGCGGCGGTCGTCGTCAACATCGGGATCACGGTGACGGGCGCCGCGGTACGGGTCAGCGGGTCGGGCCTGGGCTGCCCCACCTGGCCCCGGTGCACGCCGGAGAGCTTCACCCCGGTGGCCCACGCCGAGATCTCCCCGGTGAACATGGCGATCGAGTTCGGCAACCGGATGCTGACCTTCCTGGTGCTGGCCGTCGGCGTGGCCTGCCTGATCGCCGCCCTGCGGCTGCCGGCCCGCCGCCCCGACCTGGTCAGGCTGGCCTGGCTGCAGCCGATCGGCGTGGCCTTCCAGGGGCTCTGGGGCGGCCTGGTCGTGCGCAGCGCGCTCAACCCGGTGACCGTGAGCGTGCACTTCCTGGTCTCCGTCGGCATGATCGCCGCGGCGTACGCGCTGTACGCCCGTGCCGGTCAGGGCCGGAGCGAGAGCGTGTCCCGGCAGCCGGTCCACCGCCACGTCCGCACGCTCGCCTTCGCGCTCGTCGCCGCCGTGTTCGTCCTGCTCGTCGTGGGCGTGGTGGTGACCGGCACCGGGCCGCACTCCGGGGACGAGATGGCCTCCCGGTTCGGCTTCGACATCGAGACCGTGGCGAGGATCCACGCCGACGTCGCCTACGTGGTGGTCGGCCTCACCTTCGCGCTGGCGTTCGCGCTGCACATCACCGACGCGCCCGGGTACGCCCGGCGGGCCTCGTGGACGTTGCTGGGCGTGGAGGCGGCGCAGGGGGTCGTCGGATACGTCCAGTACTTCCTGGGCGTGCCCGCGGCCCTGGTCAACCTGCACGTGCTCGGCGCGACCCTGGTCTGGCTCTGCGCGCTGCGGGTGCTGTTCGCGACCGGCCCGCGCGGGCCGCGCGACGTCCCGGAGGCGGTCACCGGCGAACGCGACACCGTCCGCGTCTGAACCCCCGTCCGCGCACCGCCCGGACGCCGTCCGCACGCCTCCGGAAGCCGTCCGCACTCGACGTGGTCCCGGTACGGCAGGACAATGATCGGATGTCGTCGTCACGCACGATCATGCGGCGTTGCTACCAGGGCGTCGTGCTGCTGAGCGTCCTGGCCGTCGCCCCGATCACCTGGGCCTGGCTGTCCAGCTCCGGCCACCGAGCGGTCGCCGACTCCTCCCCCGGCTGGGTGGCCGGGGTTCCCGAGGCCCCGGTGGCGCTGGTGCTGGGGGCGGGCGTCGTCGGGGGCGTCCCCTCCCCGATGCTGGCCAGACGCCTGGACATCTCCGCGCAGCTCTACCGGGCGGGCAGGGTCGAGGCGATCCTGCTCTCCGGGGACAACAGCCGCAGGGAGTACGACGAGCCGACCGTGATGCGCGACTACCTGCTGGCGAGCGGCGTACCGGCCGGGGCGCTGGTCCTGGACTACGCGGGCTTCGACACCTGGGACTCGTGCGTGCGGGCCCGTACCGTGTTCGGCGCCACCAAGATCACCGTGGTCACCCAGGTGTTCCATCTGCCCAGGGCGGTCACCCTGTGCCGCACGGCGGGCCTGGACACCTTCGGCGTGGGCGACGACTCGTCCAAGCGGTGGGTGTCCACCTACGGCCTCGCCGCCCGTGAGTTCCTCGCCTCGGCGAAAGGTCTCGTCGACTCCGTGCTCCTCGACTCGCCCCCCGTTTTCCCCGGGCCACGCGAGACCACCCTGGAGACCGCGCTCCGGCGGGGGTGAACCCCGGGCAGGACGCCCTACAGGCGGAACGCCCCGCCCTGCGGCGGGTGACCGGGACCGGGGTGACCGGCGGAGCCGCCCTGCGGATGGGGGGAAGCGCCCGCGCCGCCGGGGCCGCCGGAGGTGTGGCCCGCAGTGGCGCTCCCGGCCGCGGGCGACGCGGGAAACCGGGCGCGGGCACCGGCCATGCACTCCAGCAGCGCCCGCTGCTCCTCGTTGAACGTGCGCTCGTCGATCACGTGGCCCCTGGCCCGCTCGTGGAGCAGGCCGAGCTCGGTGGCCGCGAGCTGGTAGTCGCTCATCGCCCGCAGGGCCGTCCTGCCCCCGTGGTTCCTGGCCCACTGCCGGGCCTGGCGGCGGCTGGGCAGGGAGGAGAGCATCGCCACGTCGCCCGAGGAGACCAGCCCCGTCGCCCAGTAGGCGGGCAGGTAGGTCTGGATGAGCCCGATGATGCGCTTGCGGTCGCGGAAGATGATCCAGATCAGCGCGAACAGCACGGCCATCAGCAGCAGGTAGGCGATGGCCAGGCCGCCGATGCCGACGTAGGAGGCGAAGCCGTTCCAGATGCCGTGCAGCAGCATCGCGCCGATCCACCCGGCGGCGATGACGAAGATCCGCCCCGGTCCCCGGCGCTGCGCCGCGTAGGCCACCGCGACACCGATCATGGAGGTGAACAGCGGGTGCGCGAACGGCGAGAGGATCCCGCGCAGCACGACGGTCACCGCCAGGCCCTGCGCGCCCAGCTCGTCGAGCGCGGCCACGTAGTAGCTGACGTTCTCGCTCATGGCGAAGCCGAGGCCGACCATGCTGGCGTAGATGATGCCGTCGGTGGGCCCGTCCAGCTCGGCGCGTTTGAACCTGAGCAGGCCCAGCAGGACCAGGCCCTTCATCGTCTCCTCGACCACCGGGGCGCCGAACGTGGCGGTGAGGTTGCGCGCGTAGTCGTAGCCCAGCCGGACGGTGTTCTCGACGTAGATCAGGTTGAAGGAGTTGATCACCCCGGCGACCAGGACCGCCACGCCCGCGCCCCAGGCGAACGCGAAGAGCAGGTTGGCGCGCGGCTCGGGCTCGATGCGGTCGAGCGCCAGCACCGCGGCCAGCAGCACCGGGACGGGTGCCAGCGCGAGGCCCAGGGCGATGAAGAAGTAGACCGGGTCGCCGTTCAGCACGTCGAAGGAGAACGACACCAGGGCGCACAGTCCCGCCAGGACGAGCCCGACGATCAGCGTGACCGACGGACGGTCCCTGAGCACCCAGCGGGGGTCATGGCCGGCCATGTGGCCACCGTAACCGCTGGCGCTCGCCCCACGGCTCAAACCGGGAGATTACCGCCCGAAGGTTGACGAACCCCGCGCCGATACCGGACCGCTTCCTGCCGTCGGAGCACGGGCACGCCCCGCCGACGACCCTGCGAACCCCGCGAATCCGGCGAAACCGTCCGACCGCCGCGAATCCCGGGAGCGTACCGAGTGATGGGCCGCCCCCGCGGCCGGAGCCGGAATCCGGCTCCCAGGGTTTCCCGAAGACCACGAATCACCCTCCCCACGACCAGGCCCGCCCCGGGCCGGTCAAGAAAACGTCTTCCCCCCGGGAGACGTCTCCCCCGTGGCCGGGGCGCGGAAACGGGCGCACCGGAGGAGAACGTACGTGTGAGATGACTCAGACGGATGTCGGATGAGCGTCAGGCGGACATCAGACGAACATCGAGTCGATGGCGACGGCCAGGAACAGCAGCGCCAGGTAGGCGTTGGACCAGTGGAAGAAGCGCATCGGGCGCAGGTCGACACCGGTCTTGCCCGCGTTGACCCGGCCGAGGAGGCGGTGGACCTCCCACAGGCAGGCCGCGCCCAGGACGGCGGCCACGGCGGGGTAGAGGAGCGTGGTCCCGGCGATCGGCCACAGCAGCAGCGAGCAGAACACCGTGGCCCAGGTGTAGACGATGCTCTCCAGCACCACGCGGCGCTCGGTGGCCACCACAGGAAGCATCGGGACCTTCGCCGCCGCGTAGTCCTCCTTGTAGCGCATCGCGAGGGTCCAGGTGTGCGGGGGCGTCCAGAAGAACACCACGCCGAAGAGCACCACGGGGGCCCAGTCGAGGCTGCCGGTGACGCCCGCCCAGCCGATCAGCACCGGCATGCAGCCGGCGATGCCGCCCCACACCACGTTCTGCGAGGTCCGCCGCTTGAGGATCATCGAGTAGACGAGCACGTAGAACAGGTTCGCGCCCAGCGACAGGCCCGCGGCGAGCCAATTCACCGTCAAGCCGAGTCCAAGAGTGGACAACACACCGAGGATGATCCCGAAGATCAGCGCGTTCGTCGGCGGCACCAGGTCGCGGGCGAGCGGGCGGCGCCGGGTGCGGCGCATGGCCGCGTCGATGTCACGGTCGATGTAGCAGTTCAGCGCGTTCGCGCTGCCGGCCGACAGGGTGCCGAACACCAGCGTGTTGACGGCGATCCACAGCGGCGGCAGGCCTTTGGCCGCCAGGAACATCACCGGCAGCGTCGTGATCAGCAGCAGCTCGATGATCCGCGGCTTCGTGAGGGCGACGTACGCCTTCACGACGTCGCCGAAGGAGCGCGGCGCGGCCTCGGGGACCGTCGTGCCCCCCTCGGGCGGGGCCGTCGATTGCTTGTCGGTGAGCACCATCTAAGGCGCTTCCAGCACGTGCGGGGTCAACGCGTAACCTCTGATTAGAGCGGATCCGTGAATGCGGGCACCAGCCAGCCTTGAGGACTCACTGTAGTTGCAGGGGGGGCCGGTCCCGGCACGGGGTGCGGAAGCGGCGCGAGGGGGCTCCCATCCGGGAGGCGCGCCGCCTGCGGATCCCGCGGACCCGCCCCGGGTAGGCCTGCGCCACGGTGGCCAGGTCGAAACCGTTAGGGTCCGGTGTGGGCGGGAAATACCAGACCGGCGCCGCCAATCAGACGATTAGATCCGGAGATCGAGCACTTGAGCAGTGAACTCGTGCCAGCCCTCGAATGGAGCGACCTGGACCGCCGCGCGGTCGACGTCGTACGGGCCCTGGCCATGGACGCGGTAGAGAAGGCGGGATCGGGTCACCCCGGCACCGCGATGAGCCTGGCGCCGGCTGCGTACCTGCTGTTCCAGCAGGTGATGCGGCACGACCCGTCAGATCCCTCGTGGGCGGGCCGTGACCGGTTCGTCCTTTCCGCGGGTCACAGCAGCCTGACCCTCTACATCCAGCTCTTCCTGTCGGGGTACGGCCTCAGCCTGGACGACCTCAAGGGGCTGCGCCAGTGGGAGAGCCTGACCCCGGCCCACCCCGAGCACGGCCACACCGTCGGCGTCGAGACCACCACCGGCCCGCTCGGCCAAGGAATCGGCAACGCGGTCGGCATGGCGATGGCCGCCCGCCGCGAGCGCGGCCTGTTCGACCCGGACGCCGCCCCGGGCGCGAGCCCGTTCGACCACAACATCTGGTGCATCGCCTCCGAGGGCGACATCGAGGAGGGCATCAGCCACGAGGTGAGCGCCCTCGCGGCCCACCAGCGGCTGGGCAACCTCACCGTCGTCTTCGACAGCAACCACATCTCGATCGAGGACGACACCCAGATCGCGCTGAGCGAGGACGTCGTCGCGCGCTACGAGGCGTACGGCTGGCACACCCAGACCGTCGACTGGACCCGGACGGGCGACTACGTCGAGGACGTCGAGGCGCTGCACCAGGCGCTGGAGGCCGCTCGCGCCGAGACCGGCAGGCCGTCGTTCATCCGGCTGCGCACGATCATCGGCTGGCCCGCCCCCAACAAGCAGAACACCGGCAAGATCCACGGCTCGGCGCTGGGCGCCGACGAGGTCGCCGCGACCAAGAAGATCATGGGCTTCGACGTCGAGAAGAGCTTCGACGTCCCCGCCGAGGTCCTGGAGCACTCCCGTGAGGTCGTCAAGCGCGGCCGGGCCGTGCGCGCCGAGTGGGACAAGCTCTACGAGAGCTGGCGCGAGGCCAACCCCGAGCGCGCCGCCGAGTTCGACCGCATCTCCGCGCGAAAGCTCCCGGCGGACTGGACCGAGGCGCTGCCGTCCTTCGAGATCGGCTCCTCCGTCGCCACCCGCAAGGCCTCCGGCGAGGTGCTCAGCGCCCTCGCGCCGGTGCTGCCCGAGCTGTGGGGCGGCTCGGCCGACCTGGCCGAGTCCAACAACACCACGATGAAGGGCGAGCCGTCCTTCATTCCCGAGGAGTTCCAGACCAAGGAGTTCCCCGGCGGCCCCTACGGCCGCACGCTGCACTTCGGCATCCGCGAGCACGGCATGGGGGCGATCCTCAACGGCATCGCGCTGCACGGCGGCACCCGCCCGTACGGCGGCACGTTCCTGGTGTTCAGCGACTATATGCGCCCGGCCGTGCGGCTGGCGGCGCTGATGAGGCTGCCGGTCACCTACGTGTGGACGCACGACTCCATCGGCCTGGGCGAGGACGGCCCGACGCACCAGCCCGTCGAGCACCTGTGGTCGCTGCGCGCCATCCCCGGCCTCGACGTGGTCCGCCCGGCCGACGCCAACGAGACGGCCGCCGCCTGGCAGGTCGTGCTCGAGCACAACGACCGCCCGGCCGCGCTGGCGCTGACCCGCCAGAACCTGCCGGTCTTCGAGGGCACCGGCGACGCGGAGAAGGTCGCCCGCGGCGGCTACGTCCTGCGGGACGCCTCCGACGGGCAGCCCTCGGTGGTCCTGATCGGTACCGGCTCCGAGGTCGAGATCGCCCTCGGTGCCCGCGAGATCCTGGAGGCGCAGGGCATCGCCACCCGGGTCGTGTCGATGCCGTGCGTGGAGTGGTTCCAGGCCCAGGACGCGGCCTACCGGCAGACGGTGCTGCCCTCCTCGGTGCGCGCCCGCGTGGCGGTGGAGGCGGGAATCTCGCTGGGCTGGCGGGAGTTCGTGGGAGACGAGGGCGTGGTGGTCGGCCTGGAGCACTTCGGTGCCTCGGCCCCCTACAAGACCCTCTACGAACAGTTCGGCCTGACCGCCGAGCGCGTGGCCGCCGCCGCCAAGGCGAGCCTCGCCAAGACCGGAGCCGACAAGGGCGAGACGACGGGAAACTGATCATGAGTGAGATCCTGAAGAAGCTCTCCGAGCAGGGCGTCTCCATCTGGCTGGACGACATCAGCCGCGAGCGCCTGCGTACGGGCAACCTGCAGTCCCTGATCCGCGACAAGCACGTGGTCGGCGTCACCTCCAACCCGACGATCTTCGCGTCGGCGCTGAGCAAGGGCGACGCCTACGACGGCCAGCTGCACGACCTGAAGATCCGCGGCGTCGACGTCGAGGAGGCCGTGCGGGCCATCACCACGTACGACATCCGCTGGGCCGCCGACGTGCTGAGGCCGGTCTACGACGCCACCGGCCAGGTGGACGGCCGGGTGTCGATCGAGGTCGACCCTCGCCTGTCCAGGGAGACCGACAAGACCGTCGCCGAGGCGCGCGCGCTGTGGTGGCTGGTCGACCGGCCCAACCTGTTCATCAAGATCCCCGCCACCGTCGAGGGCCTGCCCGCGATCACCCAGGCGATCTCCGAGGGCATCAGCGTCAACGTCACGCTGATCTTCTCCCTGGAGCGCTACCGCGCCGTGATGGACGCCTGGCTGACCGGCCTGGAGCAGGCGAAGGCCAACGGCCTGGACCTGGCGAACATCGAGTCCGTGGCCTCGTTCTTCGTCAGCCGGGTGGACGGCGAGATCGACAAGCGCCTGGACAAGATCGGCACTCCCGAGGCCCTCGCGCTGAGGGGCAAGGCCGCCGTCGCCAACGCCCGCCTGGCCTTCGCCGCCTTCGAGGAGGTCGTCGAGTCCTCGCGCTGGCAGGCGCTGGCCGCGGCCGGCGCCCGTCCGCAGCGCCCGCTGTGGGCCTCCACCGGCACGAAGAACCCCGACTACCCCGACACCCTCTACGTCGACCAGCTGGTCACCTCCGGCACGGTCAACACGATGCCGGAGAAGACCCTCGACGCGACGGCCGACCACGGCGGCATCACCGGTGACACGGTCCGCTCCTCCTACGAGGAGGCCTGGAACACCATGGCCGCGCTCAAGGAGGCCGGCATCGACTACGACGACGTCGTGCGGTTCCTGGAGGAGGACGGCCTGGACAAGTTCGAGGCCTCCTGGAAAGAGCTGCTGGAGACCGTCTCCTCCGAGCTGAAGAAGGCGTGAGGAACATATGTCAGTGTCCGTAACGTTCGGCGACGACGACCTCACCGAGCAGGCCGGGGAGACCGCCGGGCAGCTCGTCTCCGAGGGGGTTCCCCAGGCCCTGGCCTCCGGCGACGCCACGCTGTGGGGCCAGGAGGCCCAGGCCGAGGCGGCCGTCCGCCTCGGCTGGCTCAACCTCCCGGCGACGAGCAGGCAGCTGCTTCCCGAGATCGGCGCGCTGGTGGAGCGGGCCCGTGCCGAGGGCCTGGACCACGTGGTCCTGGCGGGCATGGGCGGCTCCTCCCTCGCCCCCGAGGTCATCACCGCCTCCGCCGACGTGCCCCTGACCGTGCTCGACACCACCGACCCCGGCCAGGTGCGCCGCGCGCTGGAGGACCGGCTGGAGAGCACGATCCTGGTCGTCGCCAGCAAGAGCGGCGGCACGGTCGAGACCGACAGCCACCGGCGGATCTACGAGAAGGCCTTCCGCGACGCGGGGATCGACCCGGCGAGCAGGATCGTCGTCGTCACCGACCCCGGCTCGCCCCTGGAGCTGAGCGCCCGCGAGGCGGGCTACCAGGTGATCCTGGCCGACCCGAACGTGGGCGGCCGCTACAGCGCCCTGACCGCGTTCGGCCTGGTGCCCAGCGCGCTGGCGGGCGCCGACGTCGAGCGGCTGCTCGACGACGCGGCCGAGGTGGCGCCGCTGCTGTCGCGGACCGAGGGCAACCCCGGCCTCGACCTCGGCGCCGCCCTGGGCGCCGCCGCGGCGGCCGGTCGCGACAAGCTCGTGATCGAGGACAGCCTGTCGGAGATCAACGGCCTGCCCGACTGGATCGAGCAGCTGGTCGCCGAGTCCACCGGCAAGTCCGGCAAGGGCATCCTGCCCGTCGTGGGCGCCGACCCGGGTGACGCCGACGACGAACTGCTCGCCGGGATCGACACCGACGCCGCCGTGACCGTCGTCGGCCCGCTGGGCGCGCAGTTCCTCGTCTGGGAGTACGCCACGGCCGTCGCGGGCCGCGTCCTCGGCATCGACCCGTTCAATCAGCCGAACGTGGCCGAGTCCAAGGAGAACACCGCCAAGCTGCTGGACCGGGCCGAGCTGCCGGTCGGCACGCCGCTCCTGGTCGACGGCCCGGTGGAGGTGTACGGCGAGTTCCCCGGCTCCGAGGACGTCAAGGACCTGTCGGACGTGCTCACCCGGCTGCTGGAGTCGATCCCCGACCGCGGTTACCTCGCGGTGATGGCCTACCTCGACCGTGAGGCGGCCTTCGACGCCCCGTATCCCGACGGCGCCTCGTTCGAGGAGATGACGGACGTGTGGAGCGGGGCCGACCCGGCCACGCTGCGCGGGATGCTCGCGATCCGCACCGAACGCCCGGTCACCTTCGGCTGGGGCCCTCGTTTCCTGCACTCCACCGGCCAGTACCACAAGGGCGGCCCGCAGAACGGGGTGTTCCTGCAGATCACCGGGGCCGTCGAGAACGACCTCGAGGTCCCCGGCAAGCCCTACACGCTGGGCCGCCTCCAGCTCGCCCAGGCACTGGGCGACCAGGGCGCGCTGGCCAGCCGCGGGCGTCCCACCGTACGGCTGCACCTGACCGACCGCGCCACCGGAGTCGCGCGGCTGCTCGCCGCCGCGCGGGAGGTCTGATGGGCCGCTGGAGGTTCGCATGAGCAAGGGGAACTCCCGAACGAGTGCCGGGGAGACCGGGCACGCCGAGGAGAACGTCACGACGGAAGCCGTCGTGGGCACGACGGACGCCGGCGCCGGCACGCCGGACGCCTCGACGGCGGGCACGCCGGAGGTGACGCCCACGGCCACCACGGCCACCGCCGCCGCGACCGTCGGCATCACCGAGGCACTGGTCGACGCCAACCCGCTGCGCGACCCGCGCGACAAGCGCCTGCCGCGCGTGGCGGGGCCGTGCGTGCTGGTGCTGTTCGGCGTGACCGGCGACCTGGCGCGCAAGAAGCTGCTGCCGGCGATCTACGACCTGGCGAACCGCGGGCTGCTGCCCCCCGGCTTCTCCCTGGTCGGCTTCGCCCGCCGCGACTGGAAGGACCAGGACTTCGCGCAGCTGGCGCACGACGCCGTCAAGGAGCACGCGCGGACGCCGTTCCGCGAGGAGGTCTGGAAGCAGCTGTCGGAGGGCATCTTCTTCTGCCGGGGCGAGTTCACCGACGACGGCGCGTTCGACGCGCTGTCGATGATGCTCAAGGAGATCGACCAGACCCGGGGCACCGGCGGCAACTACGGCTTCTACCTGTCGGTGCCGCCGAAGTTCTTCCCGGTCGTGGTCCAGCAGCTGAAGCGGACCGGCCTGGCCGACGGCCCCGCCGGATCCTGGCGCCGGGTGGTGATCGAGAAGCCCTTCGGGCACGACCTGCAGAGCGCCCAGGAGCTCAACGCGATCACCAGCGCGGTCTTCCCGGAGAGCTCGGTGTTCCGCATCGACCACTACCTGGGCAAGGAGACGGTCCAGAACATCCTGGCGCTGCGGTTCGCCAACAACCTGTTCGAACCGATCTGGAACCGCAGTTACGTCGACCACGTGCAGATCACGATGGCCGAGGACATCGGCATCGGCGGCCGGGCGGGTTACTACGACGGCATCGGCGCGGCCCGCGACGTGATCCAGAACCACCTGCTGCAGCTGCTGGCCCTGGTCGGCATGGAGGACCCGACGTCGTTCGGGGCCGACTCGCTGCGCAGGGAGAAGGAGAAGGTCCTCAAGGCGCTGCGGCTGCCGTCGGACCTGTCGCTGGCCACCGCGCGCGGCCGCTACGGGTCCGGCTGGCAGGGCGGCGAGCCGGTCATCGGCTACACCCAGGAGGAGGGCATCCCGCCCGACTCGATCACCGAGACGTACGCCGCCATCAAGGTGGAGATCGCCAACCGGCGCTGGGCCGGGGTGCCGTTCTACCTGCGCACCGGCAAGCGGCTCGGCCGCCGGGTCACCGAGGTGGCCGTGGTGTTCCAGCGGGCGCCGCACCTGCCGTTCAGCAAGGACGACACCGAGATCCTGGGGCAGAACGCCCTGGTCATCCGGGTGCAGCCGGACGAGGGCATCACGGTGCGGTTCGGCTCCAAGGTGCCCGGCACCGCGATGGAGGTCAGGGACGTCTCGATGGACTTCGCCTACGGCGAGTCGTTCATGGAGTCCTCCCCCGAGGCCTACGAGCGGCTGCTGCTGGACGTGCTGATCGGCGACCCGCCGCTCTTCCCGCACCAGCGCGAGGTCGAGCTGTCATGGATGATCCTCGACCCGATCGAGGAGTTCTGGAGCACCCAGGGCCCGCCGGAGGAGTATCCCGCGGGCACGTGGGGGCCGGCCTCGGCCGACGAGATGATGGCCCGTGACGGGCGTGCCTGGAGGCGGCTGTAGATGACCAGTTTCATGCTCAGCGGCACGAACGCCTCGAAGATCTCCTCGCAGCTCACCCACCTGCGTCACCAGATGGGCACCCCGGCGGTCGGCATGGTGCTGACCCTGGTGGTGGTCTGCGGCGAGAGCGACCAGTACGACGCGGTCCGGGCGGCGACCGAGGCGGCCAGGGAACACCCCTCCCGGATACTGGTCGTCATCCCCCGCGACTCGGAGGAGCCCAACCGGCTCGACGCCGAGATCCGGTTCGGTGAGTCGACCCCGGGCGAGGTGATCCTGCTCCGCCTGTACGGGGAGCTGACCAGGCACGCCGACTCGGTGGTCAGCCCGCTGCTGCTCACCGACACCCCGGTGGTGGCCTGGTGGCCCAGCGACTGTCCCGAGGTTCCTTCCAAGGACCCGATCGGCATGCTGGCCCAGCGCCGCATCATCGACGCGCGGTCGGCGGCCGACTCGGTCCAGGCGATCACCGGCCGGGCCCGTGGTTACGTGCCCGGCGACACCGACCTGGCCTGGACCCGGCTGACGACGTGGCGGAGCCTGCTGGCCGCCGCGTTCGACCAGCCGGTGGGCAAGGTCAAGCGGGGCACCGTGGAGGCCGTGTCCGGTCATGCCAGCGCCCTGCTGCTGGCGGCCTGGCTCGGCGACCGCCTCGGCGCCTCCGTGAAGGTCTCCGAGTCCCCCGGGCCCGGCCTGACCGCGGTCAAGCTGGTCTCGGCCGAGGGTGACATCACCGTCGTCCGGAGCGACGGCCGCATGGCCACGCTGTCGCGTCCCGGCCAGCCGGACCGCAGGGTCGCCCTGACCCGGCGCCCGACGTCGGAGCTGCTCGCCGAGGAGCTGCGGCGGCTGGACCCCGACGAGATCTACGCGGCCGCGATCAAGCGACTCGCCCAGACCAAGAAGTCCTGAGCCGCGAGTGCCCCGCGGCCACGGCCGCGGGGCACCTCCTTTCGAAAGAGAAGTCCCGTGAGCGTTCCCACCGTGATCACCCACCGCGACGCCGACGTGCTCGCCAAGGCCGTCGCCGCCCGGGTGATCGTCCGAGCCGTCGACGCCCAGTCGGCCAAGGGCTCGGCCCATCTGGTCCTGACCGGCGGGACCGTCGGCATCGCCACCCTCGCCGAGATCGCCGCCTCCCCCGCCAGGGACGCCGTCGACTGGCGCAAGGTGGACATCTGGTGGGGTGACGAGCGTTTCCTGCCGAGCGGCGACGCCGAGCGCAACGAGACCGGCGCCCGCAAGGCCCTGCTCGACCACCTCGACCTCGACCCCGAGCGGGTCCACGTGATGCGCGGCCCCGACTCCGGCATGACCGCCGAGGAGTCGGCCGAGGCGTACGCCGAGGAGCTGCGCCGGGCGGCGCGCCCCGAGGACCACGGCCCGGCCCCGTCGTTCGACCTCATGATGCTGGGCATGGGCCCGGACGGCCACGTCGCCTCGCTGTTCCCCGGTATGCCCGCCCTGTACGACACCCGCCCGGTGGTGGCGGTGCACGGCTCGCCCAAGCCTCCGCCCATCCGCGTCTCGCTGACGCTGCCGGTCATCCAGGGCTCCCGCGAGGTGTGGGTGATCGCCGCCGGCGAGGAGAAGGCGGGAGCGGTACGGCTGGCGCTGTCGGACTCGGGAACCATGCAGGTCCCGGCCGCCGGTGCCCGGGGTCGTCAGCGCACCCTCTTCCTGCTGGACAGGGCCGCGGCCTCCAAGATCCCTTCGAGCCTGAGCCGGATCTCTTCTCCCTGACCCCGGCTCTCGCCGTCGCCGCCCGTGGGCTGTCAGAGCGCCGTCCCTGAGTGCTGGGCGGCGACGGTGTCGATCTCGGCGTGGAGCTCCTTCTTGTCCGCCGGGTCCATCGACGAGGCCTCGACGGCGTTGCGGGCCAGGGTTGTGAGGGTCTCGCGGTCCAGGCCCAGTTTGTCGGCGGCGACGCGATACTCGCGGCTCAGGGTGGTGGCGAACATGGGCGGGTCGTCGCTGTTGAGGGTGACGAACAGGCCCTCCTCGATCATGCGGGGCAGCGGGTGCTCCTCGACGCGGGCGACCTGGCCGGTGCAGACGTTGGAGGTGGGGCAGACCTCCAGGGGGATCTGGGTCTCGCGAAGGTGGGCGACGAGGCGGGGGTCGTCCACGCAGGAGGTGCCGTGGCCGATCCGCTCGGCGCCCAGGAGGTCGAGGGCCTCCCAGATGGTCTCGGGGCCGGTCATCTCCCCCGCGTGCGGCAGGCTGCGCAGCCCGGCGGCGGTGGCGGCGCGGAAGGCGTCCGCGAAGACGTCACGATACTTCGGGCGTTCCTGCTCGATTCCGGCCAGTCCGAAACCTACCAATGCCTGGGGAGGTTCCTGCAGCGCGTGGTCCAGGGTGACCCGGGCCGCCTCGGCTCCGTACTCACCGGGGATGTCGAACACGTACGCCATCCGCACCCCGTGCTCCTCGCGGGAGCGCCGGGCGGCCAGGTCGAGCGCCTCGGTGACCTCCCGCATCGGCATGCCGACGACGTGGTGGGCGTACGGCGTGACGGTCAGCTCGACGTGGCGGCCGTTCTGCGGGGCGAGGTCGGCGGCCAGCCCGAGCACCAGGGTCGCCACGTCCTCCGGCTCGCGGACCAGGGCGTTGACCGCCTGGTAGATCCGGGCGAAGTGCGGGAAGTCGGTGAACCTGTAGAAGGCCCGCAGCTCCTCCTCGTCCGTGGGGACGCCCCCGTCGGGGTGGCGGCGGGCGAGCTCCAGCACGGTGGGGACCGAGGCGGAGCCGATCAGGTGGACGTGGAGCTCGACCTTGGGCAGGGCGTCGATGAAGGCGTCGATCGTCATGCGGGGACCCTACGCACGCCGCCCCCGGACGCGAAAGCCATTTCCCTCAAATCTAACCCTAAAATGTAAGCTTTCCCCGACACGGGGCCGGGAATTGCCGGGGGAGATGTCCTCCCGCTCACCGGCCGTCTGGCGCATAGTGGGGGCAGGCACCTCGACACCCCTCACGGAGGCTTCCCGTGTTCGAGCGCTTCACCGACCGTGCCCGCCGTGTCGTGGTCCTGGCACAGGAGGAGGCCAGGCGACTGCGCCACGGCCACATCGGCACCGAGCACATCCTGCTCGGACTGGTCCTCGAGCAGGACGGCGTCGCCGGTCGCGCCCTGCGGGCCTCCGGCATCAGCGGCGAGCGTGTCAGGAACGACGTGGAGGAGATCATCGGCAGGGGCGACGAGAGCCCCGGCGGCCACATCCCGTTCACCCAGCGCGCCAAGAAGGTGCTCGAGCTGTCCCTGCGCGAGGCGCTCGGCCTGCACCACACCTACATCGGCACCGAGCACATCCTGCTCGGGCTGATCCGCGAGGGCGAGGGCGTGGCCGCCCAGGTGCTGACGGGGCAGGGCGCGCGCCTCGAGGCCGTACGCGCCCAGGTGATCTCGCTGCTCGGGCGGCGCGACCCCGAGCGCGCGGTGACGGCGGAGGAGGGCTTCCACGTCATGGGAGCGACGTTCTCCGCCAGGCTGGAGCGCATCCAGGAGAGCCTGGACCGGATCGAGCGCAGGCTGGACGCCATCGAGACCTCCCGCGACACCGGCGGCGCCTCTCGCGACGGCACCACCACCACCGGCGGAGACGATGGCGACGCCGGTACGCCCCGGGACGATGACGACGTCTCCGGCGTGCCCCGCACCCCGGAGTCCCCGCCCCAGGAGGGGCAGGCCTCCTGAGGCGGGAACGCGGAAGAGTCGGAAGAGTGCGGCCTCCCCGCTTCGGGACCCCTGAGCGATCTCGAAACGGGAAGGCCACGCGATGGGGTCAGCTCGGGGATGCCGTCGCCATCACGCCCACGGCCAGCCTGGCCTCCACCACGCCGGGGTCCTCGGTGTAGCTCAGGGTCGCGCCGAGCGAGACCAGGAGCCTGCGCATGCGCACGTTGTCGGACAGCAGGGTCGCCCTGACCTCGGCGAAGCCCAGGTCGCGGGCCTGGCGGACGAGCATCCCGGCCAGCGCCGTCCCCAGCCCCCTGCCCTGCCAGCGGTCCTCGACCAGGAACGCCATCTCCGCGATGCCGGGATCCGGGGTGAACATCAGGTTGGCGAGACCGACGACCTGGCCGTCGTGTCCGGCGACGATCGAGTGGCCCCGGCTGCGGTCGCAGAGCCGGTCGAAGACCTTCGGCGGCAGCACCGGCATCGAGGTGAAGTAGCGGAACCTGCGGGCCTCCGGCGAGCAGCGGTCGTGCAGGTCGCGTACGGCCTCGCGGTAGAGCCGGGTGAGCGGGCGGACACTGACCTCGACGCCGTCGGAGAGCGTGATCTCGCGGTCGGTCCCGGACTGCTCGACGGGGGGCTGCGCCAGGCGGACGAAGGAGGCCGCGCGGGCGGCCTCGGTCAGGGTGAACGGCAGCTCGGCCCGGCGGATCCTGATCGCGCGGCGCGGTGCCACGGGCACGGTCAGCAGGGTCGGGTCCGGAAGATCGCTCATCTCCGAACCGTAGACCCAGCGGGAGTCGTCGGCGCGCAGCAGCTCCCCCAGCAACTCGGGCAGGCGCCAGGGCGTCATGCGCAGCCGGGAGGCGAGCAGGAGGACGCGGGTGGGCTCGTCGGTCAGCTCGTGGGCGGTGGCGGTGACGACCTGGACCCGGCGCCCGCCGGCGGCCTCCAGCGCCTCGCGCACCGCCTCGGCCCCGGCGGGGATGTCCGTGACGAACTCGTCGACCGTGCCGTCCACGTCGGTCTGCACGCTCAGACCCAGGATGTTGCCACCCTTGGCGGCGAGCGCGGCGGCCAGCGAGGCGAGCCGTCCCGGTCGCTCGTCAACGGTCGTACGAATCCTCAGAAACCCCATCAGAATGCTCCCTCTGTTGGGGGATAGCCTTTCCTGACACTGTTACGGGACTGCTACACATGAGTGAGCCCATCGTTACGTCTAGGAAGATCCTTGTTACGCGGCAGTACGGCGTTTCTGCAACGGTTTCCGTTGACAGGCACACCCAGATAGACGGATATAGCAGGATATGAGGCCATGAGCACGCGCGTTCCCCTGGCTGGGGACTTCGTCAACGGAGACGTCTCCTTCTGGTACCGCTCCCTCGGCATCCCCTCCCCCGGTGCCCCCCTCGCCGGAGACCTCGACGCCGACGTGGCCATCGTCGGCGCCGGCTACACGGGCCTGTGGACCGCCTACTACCTGAAGAAGGCGAGCCCCGGTCTGCGGGTCGTCGTACTGGAGAAGGAGTTCGCCGGGTACGGCGCCTCCGGGCGCAACGGCGGCTGGCTGGTCGGCGAGCTGGCCGGCACCCCCGAGCGCTACGCCAGGACGCACGGCGCGGACGCGGCCAGGCGGCTGCAGCGGGTGATGTTCGAGACCGTCGACGAGGTCGTCGCCGTCGCCGAGGACGAGAAGATCGACGCCGACATCGTCAAGGGCGGCGTCACCACGGTCGCCACCAACACCGCCCAGGACCGGCGGCTGCACCAGTTGCTCGCCCACGAGCGCCACTGGGGCTGGACCGAGGAGGACGTGCGGCTGCTCGACCCCGCCGAGCGGGAGGAGCGCCTGCGGGTGGACGGCGCGGTCAGCGCGATCTGGAGCCCGCACTGCGCCAGGATCCAGCCCGCCAAGCTGGCCAGGGGCCTGGCCGAGACCGTGCGGAACCTCGGGGTGGAGATCCTCGAACGCACCCCGGTCACCGAGATCGCCCCGCGCGAGGCCCGCACGCCGTACGGCACCGTCCGCGCCGAGTACGTCATCCGCGCCACCGAGGGCTTCACCGCCGAGCTGAGGCAGTACCACCGGACGTGGCTGCCGATGAACAGCTCGATGATCGTCACCGAGCCGCTGGGCGCGCTGTGGGACGAGATCGGCTGGGCGGGACACGAGCTGCTCGGCGACATGGCGCACTACTACATGTACGCCCAGCGCACCGCCGACGGCAGGATCGCGTTCGGCGGGCGCGGCAAGCCCTACCTGTACGGATCCCGGGTGGACGACCGGGGCCACACCCACGAGTGGACGATCGAGGCGCTCTGGGAGCTGCTGACCGGGATGTTCCCCGCGCTCCGGGCCTCCCGGGTGGCGCACGCCTGGTCCGGGGTGCTCGGGGTGCCCCGCGACTGGTGCGCCACCGTGCACGTCGACCACACCACCGGCATCGGCTGGGCGGGTGGCTACACCGGACACGGGGTGACCACGACCAACCTCGCCGGCCGTACCCTGCGCGACCTGATCCTGCGCGAGGACACCGAGCTGGCGTCCCTGCCCTGGGTGGGCCGCAAGGTGCGAGGCTGGGAGGTGGAACCGCTGCGGTGGCTCGGCGTGCACGCCATGTACGACCTCTACCGCCGGGCCGACGCCAGGGAGAAGGCGGGGCTCGGCCGCACCTCGGTGCTGGCCCGCGTCGCCGACTCCATCACCGGACGCTGAACCGGCTCATCACCGGACACTGAGAGCATCGCCGTACCCCGAGCACGCCGAGCACGCCGAAAACGCTGAAAACGCCGAGCACGCTGAGACCACGGACGCCGAGGAGAGCCATGACCTGCCCGCCCGCCACCCGAGTGGGAACCGAGTGAACGACATCCTCTTCCGCGGCGGCCGGGTCTTCCTCGCCGCCGACGCCTTCGCCGAGGCGGTGCTGGTCCGGGACGGCCGCGTCGCCGCCGTGGGCGCGGAGTCCGACGTCGTACGACTGGCCGCCCCCGGCCACGAGACCGTCGACCTGGACGGCGGGCTGCTCACCCCCGGCTTCACCGACGCGCACCTCCACCCGGTGCAGGCGGGCCTGGAGCGGGCCAGGTGCGACCTGTCCGCGGTCTACGGCCTGCCGGAGTATCTGGAGCGGATCACCGCCTATGCCGCCTCCCGTCCCGGCCACGAGTGGATCGACGGCGGCGGCTGGGACATGTCGGCCTTCCCCGGCGGCCTGCCGCACCGCTCCCAGCTCGACGTCGTCGACCGGCCGGTCTACCTGATCCAGCGCGACCACCACGCCGCCTGGGTGAACAGCCGGGCCCTGGAGCTGGCCGGGATCACCCGCGACACCCCCGACCCCGCCGACGGCAGGATCGAGCGCGACGCCGACGGCACGCCGAGCGGCGTGCTGCACGAGGGCGCGATGGACCTGGTCGGCCTGCTCACCCCCCGCCCCACGGCGAGGGACCTGCACGACGCGCTGATGGAGGCCCAGGACCACCTTTTCTCCCTCGGCGTCACCGGCTGGCAGGACGCCATCGTCGGCTCCTACGCGGGCTCCGACGACCAGCTGCCCACGTACGTCTCGGCGGCGGCCTCCGGCGCGCTGCGGGCCCGCGTGGTGGGCGCGCTGTGGTGGGACCGGGCGCGCGGCGCCGAGCAGATCCCCGAGCTGCTGGAACGGCGCCGCTCCGCCGAGGGCCTGGAGCGGTTCCGCGCCACCTCGGTGAAGATCATGCAGGACGGCATCACCGAGAACTTCACCGCCGCGGTGATCGAGCCCTACTGCCGCTGCGGCGGCACCGGCCTGTCGTACGTCGACCCGGCGCTGCTGAGGGAGTACGTCGCCGAGCTGGACCGGCACGGCTTCCAGGTGCACTTCCACGCCATCGGCGAGCGGGCCGTCCGCGAGGCGCTGGACAGCCTCGAGGGGACCGACCCGGCCAACCGGCACCACATCGCGCACCTGCAGATCGTCGAGCCGTCCGACGTGCCGCGCTTCGCCGAGCTCGGCGTGACCGCCAACCTGCAGCCGCTGTGGGCCACCCACCACGCCCAGATGGACGAGCTCACCCTCCCCTTCCTGGGCGAGGAGCGCTCCGCCTGGCAGTACCCGTTCGCCGACCTGCGGCGCAACGGCACCCTGTTCTGCGCGGGCAGCGACTGGCCGGTCTCCGACGCCGACCCGATCCAGGGCATGCACGTGGCCGTCAACCGCACCGAACCCGGCGGCTCGGTGCACGCGGGCTACCCGACGGCGCAGACCCCCTTCCTGCCCGGCCAGCGTCTCACCCTGGCCACCGCGCTGACGGCCTACACCGCGGGCTCGGCCCGGATCAACCACGACGACGACGCGGGCACCATCGTCCCCGGCAACCGCGCCGACCTGGTCGTCCTGGACCGCGACCCGTTCACCGAACCGGCCGCCGACATCTGGCGCACCAGGGTCGCCATGACCTTCGTCGACGGCCGGGAGGTCTACCGCCGCTGACCTCTCCCAGCGGTGATCGGTGCGGATGAGGTGATCGGCCGACTCCGGCTCGCCCTGCGACGCATCATGGCTTACGGCCCGGTTGACGCCCGCCCGGCGGCGTCCGGCTGTGACGCCGCCGGGCTCCTGCTCGGTGGTGTTCGTGACTCGGCCGGCCGCCCTCCTCGACGTGATGGCCCGTCACCTCCAGGAGCCCTGAGCATCCGAGCACGACAGGTCTACCGGCGCCGGCCGAGCGGCGTCCGGAACCGTACGGGCAGCCGGTCGAAGCAGATGTGGCGGCCGTTCTCGTAGAAGCGCCGGGGTTCGCCGAAGAGCTCGTAGCCGGGATGGCGGGCCAGCTCGCGCAGGACCACGAGGAACTCGGTGCGCGCGAGCTGGGCGCCGATGCAGAAGTGCACGCCCGTCCCGAAACCGAGGTGGCGTGCGAGGCCCCGGTCGAGCCGGAACCGCTCCGGGTCGGGAAACTCGGCGGGGTCGCGGTTGGCGGCCCCGGCGAGCAGGATGACCCGCGATCCCCGGGGAATGACGACGCCGCCGACCTCGACGTCCCGGGTGGTGAGCCGGGTGCCGTGGTCGACCGGCGTCCAGAGCCGCAGCGTCTCCTCGACGGCGGCGGGCATCAGCTCGGGCCGCTTGCGCAGCCGGTCCTGCAGGCCGGGTTCGCGGGCCAGCTGCCACAGCAGGTGCGACAGGGCGTTCATCGAGGTCTCGTGACCGGCGACGGCGAAGCCGACCATCATGACGTGCAGTTCCTCGTCGGTGACGGGCCTGCCGTCGATCGTCTCGCGGACCAGCGTGGACAGGTAGTCGTCACCCGGTTGTTCCCTGGCCCGGCGGATCTCCTCCTGGAACAGCTCGGCGAACTGCGGCCAGAAGCCCTCCGCGCTCTCGTCGCTCGGCATGCGCGCCCAGGTGTTGCTGGTCAGGTCGCGGATGCGGCGCTGCGCCGCGTCGGTGAAGCCGACCGCGAGCGACACCACGGCGAGCGGCAGCGGCACCGCGAGCTCGGCGACGAGGTCACCGCAGCCCCGCGCGACGATCGGCTCGACCAGGTCCGCGACCAGGCGGCGCAGTTCCGGTTCGAGCTGTCGCGACCGCGCCGGGGTGAACGGGGGTTTCATCAGGGTGCGGAACGCGGTCTGCCGGGGCGGGTCGTACTCCAGCGGCGCGAAGGGCGGCGTGCCCGGGGCGCGGGGGAAGAAGACCCCCGAGGCCGAGCTGAAGGTCTCGTGGTCGCGCAGCGCCGCCTCCACGTCGCGGTAGTGCGACAGGATCCACACGCCGCCGTACGCGCGGGAGAAGGCGACCCGCGACCGGCTGCGGATGCCGCGGTGGACCAGGCAGGCCAGGTCCGGGTCGAAGCGCGGATGGTGGTGGTCGAAATCGGAGATCAGCTGCTCGACGACGTCCTCTTCCCGCTCCGCCTTCACGGCCGCTCCCCCTGGTCGAGGATCGATCGGGCGTCCCACGCGGGAGCCCCGGGGTGCAGGTGGCCGAAGGGATGGACGTCGGCGGGGTCGTAGGTCTCGTCCACGATCCACTTGACCATCCTGCGCAGCGGCTCGATGGCGTCCTGCGGCAGCTCGGCCCGCACCCGGGTGGCGTAGCCGAGGGACACGAGCCGCTGGGCGCCGTAGAGCGGCACGACGTCGCGCAGCTCCCGCTTGAGCGCCTCGGGATAGACGCCCACGGTCTGCGTGTAGGCGTTCATGCCGCGCACCGCGTCCCAGGCCGAGTCGACGGGCACCACGTTGACCACCCGGCCCGACAGCGAGGGGTGGAACTCCACCGGCTCGGGCAGCCGCGAGACGATGACCGCGCCCTCGTCGCGGCGCCCGCCGATCACGTCGTACCAGTCGGCGCTCGCCCGGATCGCGAGCAGGTCGGCGCGCAGCCCCGGGTCGAACCGCCTGGCCGCCGTGCTGACCTGCTCGGGGAGCCGGAGGATCTCCTCGTACAGCAACTTGCCCCAGCGGGCGGCCCGGCCGGGGTCGGTGACGGCGTAGACGACGCGGGCGTTGAAGCAGCCGAGCTGGTTGAGCGCGCCGACGTCCACCGCGGCGAGCCGGGCGGTCTCGGCCATCCGCTCGTCGTCGGCGAACGCCTCGGGGCCGATGACGGTGGCGCTCAGCTTCGGGTCGAGGGAGATCAGCTCCAGGCCCGGCCTGACGTAGCCGGTGACGTGCCGGATGGAGGCCAGCCCGCCCCAGGCCACGATCTTCTCGACGTGGGCCGGCTGGTAGAGCCGCCGCTCGAACGCCTCGGAGCCGCCCTTCCAGTAGACGACCGAGAGATGGCGGGTGAGCGGGTGGTCGGGGGCCATCTCGGCCATGGTCCGCGCGATCGCGAGCGCGGTCAGCGGGTCGTTCGACGGCGTCTTGACGATGGCGTCGCCACGGGTGACGGCGTTGCGGATCACGGTGAGCGCGGCGATGATCGGGCTGTTGCCGGCGATGACGTGCACGGTCCGCGCGCCGAGGGCGCGGACCGCCGCGCGGCCCCCGTCCGCGGTGGGCACCTCGTGCCACCCGTCCAGGTGCCCGGCCCCGACGGTCCGCTCCACCACCGCCCGCACCGCGTCCGGGCGGAACAGGCCGGGAAGCTGCTCGTACGACGCGGCGAGCAGCGGCGGGGTCATGTCCGACCACGTGGCCGACCGTTCGAGGGCCTCCCTCAGCAACGCGTTGCGCGACGGCGCGAGGCGCGGCCCGAGCTCGGCGAGGAAGCCGACGATGTCGTCGACGCGCAGCGCGTTCAGGTCCCGCATGCGCGCCGGGTCGCCCAGCGGCAGCCGGTCGAGCAGGCCCATCGGGTCGGGGGCGAGGAAGGACGCCTCCGATCCCCGGCCGGTGAAGGGGACCAGGCCGGTGTCGACCGTCTCGCCCCGGATGAAGGCCGGGATCGTCAGGTCGGCCCCCGCGGACTCCCGCCGTGCCCGCTCGTTCCCGGCCGGCGTCTCCCCTCGTGTCCGCTCGTCTCCGATCCGGGTCTCCCGCCGTACCCGGTCGCCGCCGATCCGGGTCTCCCGCCGTGCCCCGTCGTTCCCGGCGAGGGTCTCCTCCCGCCCCGCGCTCATGCCAGCGCCCCGTTGAGGAACTCGAGGGCCTCGGTGAGCGCCTCGGGGGTCGCGGCACATGTGATCTTGTCGTCGCCGCCGTTGCCGCCGAACCTGCCGATGGCGGCCGACAGGCTCGGCGTGGTGCGCCCGCACCGGCACGCCGACCAGTCGACCGTGACCTCGTCACCGGAGACGAACCCGCCCCAGTGCACGTCGGCCATGAGGTCGAGGAAGGCCGCCCGGCCCGTCCGCACCCCGCTGCGCGGCAGCGGATCCCCGGTCTCCGGGTCGAGGACGTAGAGGATCACCCAGGGCTCGACGTGGTAGCGCTCCGCGTCGCAGAGCAGGTTGACCGCCATCACCTCGGTCATCGCGTAGCAGAGCCGCACCCGGGGCACCCCGAAGAAACGCCCGACCGGCTCCGCCCAGTCGGCCGGCAGTGCCGTGCCCTTCGCTCCCCCACCGGAGAAGACGAACGAGTCCGGCGCGAAGACGGACTCGATGCCCCGGACCAGCCCGGCGGTCGCCATGGCGTGGTGGACGCTCCACAGGCCGAGCGAGGCCACGCGCCGCCCGCCGAGCGTGTCGGCCAGCTCCTCGACGAACCGCGCCATCCCGGCACCGGTGGCCCGCTGCGCCTCCTCGAACTCCGCGCGGCGCGCCTTCAGCGCCGGCGGGATCTCCAGCCGGTCGACCTCGCCCCTGGCCGCCGCGGCGCGCAACCGGCCGGCGAGGAACATGACGTCGGCGCTGAGCGAGCCGGGGTGCAGGGCGTGGAACCGGTCGGGGGTGTCCGCCATCTGCTCCGCCATCGCGCCCGCGTGCCGGTCGATCCCGCCGCGCCCGGTGCGGAATCCCGGCCAGACCACGTCCACGGGTTCCCGCCACGGCACGCCGTCGGGAAGCGCGTCCAGGCGCACCGTGCGGTACAGGGCCGCGTACTCCTGGCGGGTGTGCGGGACGAACGACATCGTGCCCGACGTACCGGATGAGTGGGCCAGCCGCAGGTCGGTCCGGGCGTCGAGGAGGTCCAGCCACGCGTCGATCGAGTCGCAGCCGGAGAAGTCGACGCCGCCGAGGTCGACGGTGGTGAGCCTGCCGAGCCAGGTCGCCAGCTGGTCGAACCGGTTGTCCAGGAGCAGGGAGACGGGATACGACTTGTAGACCGTGTGCGGGAAGAGCAGGGGCGCCGCGTCGTCCAGCGTCCCGATCTCCCCGATGCGCTGCTCGTCGGCGATGGTGCGCAGCACCGGGATCCGGTCGCGGAGCTCGGCGTAGCGCATCCGCAGCGCGGCGAGCTGCAGCGCGGCCAGCCGGTCGGGGGCGAGCGTGTGCATCCGCCATCGCGAGGGCCCGAAGAAACCGACGGGATCCTCCGCGAACAGGCGTACCTCGGTGTCCGCCGTCATGGGTCACTCCTTCGCTGCTCGGCCAGATAGTCGGTGATGTCGGAGACCGTGGGGCGGTTCCACAGCAGGCTCATCGGCAGGCTGATCCCCAGCCGTTCGGAGAGCGTCCGGCGCAACATGACCGCCAGCAGCGAGTCGACGCCGATCTCCGCGAGCGGGCGCCGCACGTCCACCGCCTCGGGGTCGGTACGCAGGGCGGCCGCGACCGCCCGCCGCACCTCGTTCCGCAACAGGTCCGCGAGGGGGGCGCCGGACAGGTCCCGCCAGTCGGGGCCCTCGTCCGCGCCGGGGACCGGAGGCGGGCCGGGGTCGCCGGCCAGGTCGCGCAGCAGCGGCGGCCGGAGGATGCCGGGGGTGACGGGCAGGACCCGCAGCACCGCCAGCTCGGCGTTGCCGGACGGCCCGCCCGCGACCAGCGACTCCCACGCCAGGAGCGCCTCCGCCGGGGTGATGTCCGCCGTGCCCCGGGCACGCAGCTCCGCGTCGACGACCGCCGAGGAGGCCGACATGCCCAGGCCGCGCCAGCTCGTCCAGGCGAGGGAGAGGACCGTGTCGTCTCCCCCGGCCCGCCGGTGCCTGGCCAGGCCGGACAGGAAGGCGTTCGCCGCCGCGTACGAGGCCTGCCCCGGGAGGCCCAGAAGCTGCCCGGCGGAGGAGAAGAGCACCAGGAAGTCCAGCGTCCCCGGCGGGAACGCCTCGTGGAGCGCGAGCGCCCCGGCCACCTTGGGCCGCATCACCGCCCGCAGCGCCTCCTCGTCGTACGCGCGCAGCAGCCGGTTGTCGACCACGCCCGCCGCGTGCACCACCCCGCGGACCGGTGGCAGGCCGAGCGTGCCGGGGTCGGCCAGCCGGGCGAGGCCGGCGGTGTCGGCTATGTCCGCGGCGACCGTCCGCACGGTGACGCCCCTCGCCTCCAGGGACCTGACCGCGTCGATCGCGTGCCGCGTCACCGGCTCGCAGGCGGCGTCCCACCGGTTCCTGGGAGGAAGGGCGGTACGGCCCAGCAGGAGCAGCCTGCGGGCCCCCCGGTCGGCCAGCCATCCCGCGACGCGCAGGCCGAGGGCGCCCAGGCCCCCGGTGACCAGGTAGGTGGCCCCGGCCCGGCAGAGCGGACCCGGCCGCGCGGGCCGCCGTCCCGTGACACGCTCCCGCGCCTCGGGGCGGTAGGGCACCAGGCGGGCGCCGCTCGCGGCCCCGTGCTCGACGGCGACGACGTCCTCCCTGCACCGGCTCCCCAGCAGCCGGACCAGGACCGAGAGGTCGTCGTCGCCCGGTTTCCCCGGCAGGTCGACGAGACCGCCCCACACCTCGGAGTACTCCGTGGCGGCCACCCGCGCCAGTCCCCACAGCGCCGTCTGCGCCAGTCCCGCCGCGCTCTCCGGCTCCCTGGCCGAGGAGGTGACGCACCACAGCCGGGCCCGGCCCGCCTCGCCCAGCAGCCGCGCGGTCTCCGCCAGGCGCGCGGCCAGCCGGGTCGCGGCCGCCGCGATGTCCTGACCGGTCTCCATCGGGTCCGTCACGGACGGCGCGGGCGGCAGCAGGACGACCGCGTCGTCCTCCGTCAGGCCGGGAAGCAGCTCACGGAGCCCGTCGAGCCCGGCGGGTCCGTCACTCCCGTCATGCCCGTCACGTCCGGGGACCGTGTCGAACCGGATGCCCCGCTGCGTGAGAAGCCCGCCGAGAGCGTGCGCGAGGCCGTCCCCGTCACCCGGCGCCGTGCTCGTGCCTGTTCCGACCAGCACCACCCGATGTGGCGCCACGCCGGGCGCGCCGTCCGGTGACAGGGCCAGCGGTTTCCAGACCACCTCGTGCAGGAGGTCGTCCGTCCTCGCTCCCGCCGCCGGGTCCGGCTCGGGCTCAGGGGTGGTGTAGCGCACCTCGCGCAGGACGGCCACCGTCCGTCCGCCGAGGGTGGCGACGCGGATGTCGACCGTGTCCGGCCCGGTGGTGGTCACGCCGACCAGCACCCTCCGCTCCGCGGGCGGGTCCGTGACCAGGGTCGCCTCGGCGATTCGCACCGGCATGCGCAGCTCGGCGCGGCCCGCCGGGGCGATGGCCGCGACGCCTCCTGCCGAGAACGCGGCGTCCAGGATCGACGCCCAGGTCGGCCGGGGCAGGGTGCCTTCCGGGTCCGCCGCCACCAGCGCCGTCAGCGTGCCCGGGCCACGGCGCAGTTCCTCGATCCGCCAGGGGAAGCCCATCGCCGCCACACCGGCCCCGGCGAGCGTGTCCACCACCCAGCCGGTGTCGACGGCCTCGTCATCCGGCCCCCCGCCCGACCCGTCGCCCGGCGTGCCCGCCGGTTCACCGGCCGGTCCGTTCTCCGGCCCGTCACCCGGCCCGGCGCTCCAGCGGGCCGCCTCCACGTCGCCGGACGCCTCGGGCCCGTCGCCGAGCAGGGCGGCGCAGTGGGTGAGCCACCCTTCGCCGGGATCCCGGTGGCCGTGGTCCGCGCCGGGTTCCGGAAGGCGTTCCCGGCGGCCGGCGCCGAGGCGGGAGGAGAGCCTGAGCGTCCCGTCCTGGTGAACCACCTGGAGCTCGCGCGACACGGCCGTGGTGACGGGCACCCGCATCTCCACCTCCCGCAGGGTGCCCGCCCCGCCCCGCCCGCCCCCCTCGGCCTCGCGGATCGCCGTGGCCGCCTCGAGGAAGGTGTTCAGCAGCACGGCCGCGGGCACGATCTCCGTACCGCGCACGGGATGGGCGCCGGGGAACGGCCGGGTGGAACGGTCCAGCACCGTCCGCCACACATCGGCCCGGGAGGTGGCGAACACCGCCGTTCGCGCCCCCAGCAGGGTGTGACTCTCCGGGACGTGAGGTCTCCCTGCCGTCTCGGGAAGCTCGTGCCCGGCCCAGTGGGGTACGTGCAGCCAGGCGTTCGCCGGCAGGTCGGCGAGCTCGCCCGCCCCCTGGAGCACGGTCCAGTCCACCGGTACGCCATGGCAGTGCAGCAGGGCGACGTTGCCCGCCATGGCGCGGAGCCCGTCCTCGCCACGACGGAGGCTGTGCGCCACGACGGCGTCCTGGATCCCCGCCGACCCGAGCGTCTCCACGATCGAGTGGCACACCACCGGGTGCGCGGAGACCTCCAGGAACGTCCGGTGGCCGTCCTCGGCCGCGGCGAGGACGGCGTTCGCGAAGAGCACCGGGTCGCGCAGGTTGGTCTCCCAGTAGGAGGCGTCCCGCGCGGCCGGGTCGCGGGGGTCGGGCAGCGCGGTCGTGTAGAGCGGGACGGCGGGCCCGGCCGGGCGCAGGCCGGCGATCGCCGCGCGCAGGCCGGCGCGGAGCGGGTCCATCTGCGGGCTGTGGAAGGCGACGTCGGAATCGACCCGCCGGACCTCGACGCCCTCGCGCGCCCAGCGCGCGGTCAGCCCTTCCAGCGCCTCCGGCGTACCGGCCACCACCGTGGAGTACGGCGAGGCGGCGACGGCCGCCGACACCGTGCCGGCGCCCGCCACCCGGCGGGCCACCTCCTCGTACGGCAGCGAGACCATGGCCATCGCCCCGCGTCCGGTGACCCGCGACAGCAGCCGCGAACGGCGGCAGACCAGCCGGGCCCCGTCCGCCACGTCGAGCACGCCGGCGGCCACGGCGGCGGCGATCTCCCCCACCGAATGGCCGATCACGGCCGAGGGCCGGACACCGGCGGAACGCCAGAGCGCGGCGAGCCCCACCTGGACGGCGTACAGCAGCGACTGGACGCGCCCGGTGCCGCCCAGCTCGCCCGCCCGGATCGCCAGGACCGGGGAGAAGCCCATCTCCACCTGGTAGATCGGGTCCAGCCGTTCGATCACCTCCGCGAAGACGGGCTCCGCGGCGAGCAGGTCCCGGCCCATGCCCGCCCACTGGGCACCGTGGCCGGAGAACACCCACACCGGGTCGCGTCTCCCCCGCGGCGGCACCCGGGCGGAGACGACGCCCCGGGGCGTGCCGGGGGTGCCGCGGGCCAGGGAGCGCAACCGGTCGACGAGCTCCGTCCGGTCCGCGGCCACCACGGCCGAGCGGGCCGTCAGGTGGGACCGGTGGCGGGCCAGCGTCCCGCCCACGGACGCCAGGTCGGCCCGGTCATGGGCGTCGAGCCAGTCGGCGAGCCGTCCGGCGGCCAGGCGCACGGCGGCCGGGTTCGCGCTCGACAGCGGGTACACCCGCACCGGCGCGCACCGCGGGACCGGCTCGGGGGCCCGGTCACGGGTCTCCGGGACGTCGCGGGTCTCCGGGAATACGGCGTGGGCTGCGGGGAGGGCGTCCTGGACGGTGCCTTGGACAGTGCCTCGGACGGTGTCTTGGACGTCCTCTTGGAGAACGATGTGCGCGATCGTTCCGCCGTACCCGTATCCGGCGACTCCCACGAGCCGGGGGCGGCCGGTGGAGGGCCACGGCGTCGTCGCGGTGACCAGCCTGAGGCCGTTGTCACCCCATGGAATGGCCGGGTTGGGCCCGGACAGCATCGGGGTGGCCGGGATGACACCGTGCCCGATCGCGAGCACCGCCTTGATGAACCCCGCGACCCCGGCGGCGGCCTCGAGGTGCCCGATGTTGGACTTCACCGCGCCGACCAGGCAGGGGCCCGCGGTCGCGCGGCCGGCGCCGAGCACCGAGGCCAGCGCGCCCGCCTCGACGGGGTCGCCGACCGGCGTGCCCGTCCCGTGGGCCTCGACGTAGTCGACCGTGTCCGGGCCGACGCCCGCGCTCCGGTAGGCGCGGCGCAGGAGATGCTCCTGGGCCTCGCGGCTGGGAGCCATGATGCCCTCGGTCCGGCCGTCCTGGTGCACGGCGCCACCGATGATCACGGCGAGGACCCGGTCTCCGTCGCGCCGGGCGTCGCCGAGCCGCTTGAGGACCACGACCCCGGCTCCCTCGCCCCGCCCGTACCCGTCGGCCCGCGCGTCGAACGCCTTCGAGCGCCCGTCGGGGGAGATCGCTCCCGCGGCGTCCAGGACCACGCTGTATCCGGGGCCGGCCAGCACCACGACCCCACCGGCGAGCGCGAGCGGGATCTCGCCGAGCCGAAGGCTCTGGCACGCCTGGTGGATCGCCACCAGGGAGGACGAGCAGGCCGTGTCCAGCGCCACGCTCGGGCCGCGGAGATCGAGCGCGTGGGACACGCGGTTCGCGACGCCGCAGTGCGAGGCGCCGACCCCCGTCCACGCCTCGATCCGCGGCAGGTCCTCCAGCAGCCGGCGCCCGTAGTCGTCGGCGGCGACGCCGGCGAAGACGCCCGTGTCGGATCCGGCGAGGTCCGCGGGCGGGATGCCGGCGTGCTCCAGCGCCTCCCAAGCGACTTCGAGAAGGATGCGCTGCTGGGGGTCCATCAACCGCGCCTCACGCGGCGAGATGCCGAAGAATTCGCTGTCGAATCCTGATATGTCGGCCAGGAAGCATCCGCGAGCCGTGGTCCGGCGGAGGACCGCCGCGTCCTCGGGGCCGCGGTCCGCGTAGCGCGCCCACCGGCCGGAGGGAACCTCGCCGACCGCGTCGCCCTCGTCGAGCAGGAATCTCCAGAAAGCCGCCGGGGAGTCGATCCCCGCGGCGAACCGGCATCCCAGGCCGATCACCGCTATCGGTTCGTGGATGGTGGGCACGCGAGCCTTCCTTCCGGGGGTTCCGACGGAGACGAAAGGCTCCTGGCGTGGCCGGAGAATCACGCCAGGAGCCTTTTCGACGTCAACGGTTCGTCAAACCCGGACGGACCGTCATAGGGCCGTTAAAGAACCGTCAACAGGTCAGAGCTTCACCCGGTTGCCGTCCCAGATGTCCTTCTCCCAGATATCACCGAAAAGCCAGTTTCCCGGGGCGTCGGGGTCGAGGCTCGTGTAGAACTCCTTCCACGCGATGACGAGTTCGTCGACCGAGAGATTTCCGTTTCCGTTCACGTCGAGCCTCGCGAAGGAGATGCGGCTGTTCTCCTCGGACGTGCCGAACGCCTTGTGGAACCTGGCGAACTCCTCCGCTCCGACCGTGCCGTTGTCGTTCTTGTCGCAGAGGTTCCACAGGGCCTGCGCGGCCGGCCGGAACGCCGTCTCGAAGCCGCTGGGATCGTCGATCCAGGCCTGCCGCATGCCCTCCCTGAACTCCTCCGGGGTGATCTTGCCGTCGTGGTCGGCGTCGAGCTTGCCGGTGAGATGCTGCCAGAACTGGCCGAAGCTGCGGAGCAGCTCAAGGGCCTTGGGCGAGTCGAAGGGCTCCTCGAGGTAGGCGATGACGCGCGCGCCGAGCGCGATGCAGTCGGCCATCTCCAGGATGCCGTCGTCGTTCTGGTCGCCGTGTCCGAAGCACACGTCGTACTTGCGCTCGATGAGGTCGCGTTGCAGGAGTTCCACCACCGTGACACCACTTTCTCGCCGATGGCCGCGAAGAATGACGGCCGATTTGAATTCGACGACGGCTTGTCGCCGCCGGTATTGCCAGCGATGAATAATGAACGCAGGGGGGGAAGCCCACGGTTCATGCCATTTCCGTGAGCATCGAGTTTCCCCTGATCAGCGGCACCTACGGTTGATTATTATTGCGTCAAACGTGCGCCGTCAAGACGGCTGATACATTTCTTTTGCAGGCTGGAAAGGCCGCGTATCGCCCGATATATCACTACAAAGAATAGGAAATTAAATGGGCGTTCATCGCGGCCCCCGGGCGCGCCGACCGGCCACGTCCGCGACCGGCCCCGCCGTCCGTACGGCCCTCGCCACCCCCGGCGGGCGCGGCGGGCGCGGCGGGCGCGGCGATCCTATGGTGAGGACGAACCGCGACCCGAGGAGCCTTCGTGAACGACCTGCCCATCTGCGTCACCTGCGGGGTCCAGTACGCCGCCCCCCGGGAGAACTGCCCGATCTGCGAGGACGAGCGGCAGTACGTCGGCTGGGAGGGGCAGCGCTGGACCTCCCTGAACGAGCTGCGCGCGACCGGACACCGGTCACTGGTCGCCGAGGAGGGCACCGGGGTGGTCGGGGTCGGCACCGACCCCGCCACGGCCATCGGGCAGCGGGCGCTGCTGGTCCGCACGCCCGGCGGCAACGTGCTGTGGGACATGGTCACCCACCTCGACGACGAGCTGGTCAGGCAGGTCACCGAGCTCGGCGGGATCGACGCCATCGCGATCAGCCATCCGCACTTCTACGGCTCGATGGTGGAGTGGGCGCACGCCTTCGACGCGCCGATCCACATCCACGCGGCCGACCGCGACTGGGTTGGCCGCCCCGACGACTCCGTCGTGTTCTGGGAGGGCGACACCCACGAGATACGCGAGGGGCTGACGCTGATCAACGCGGGCGTCCACTTCGACGGTGGCCAGGTCATGCACTGGCGCGACGGCGAGGAGGGCCGGGGAGCCCTGTTCTCCGGCGACATCCTCCAGGTGGTCCAGGACCGCCGCTGGGTCGGCTTCATGTACAGCTACCCCAACCTCATCCCCGAGCGGCCCGGCACGATCCGCCGCGCCCTGTCGCTGCTGGAGCCGTACTCCTTCGAACGCGTCTACGGCGGCTGGTGGAAGCGGATCGTGCACACCGACGGCGCCGAGGCCGTCCGCCGCTCCGCCGACCGCTACCTCTCCTATGCCCTGGACGACCGGTCGAGGTGAGAGGGGGCCTCTCACCGATGCGGCACCGGAGCAGAGCCTCCGTGGTGAGAGACCGGAAAGGGGATCCGGGTCTCTCACCGCGGGGAGCTCCGGGAGGGCCTCGAGACCCGGGTTCAGAAATACCTCGAGGTGAGGTCGGCCGTCGGCCAGGAGGTCACCGCGCGCGCCGTCTGGCTGAGGAGCGGGTCGATCACGTCGAAGTCGGGCGACCCCTCCTCCTCGCGGCGGTTGAACGTGGCGCAGTAGGAGATCCCGCCGCTCAGCCGGGCCAGATAGGTGAACGTGCCGGGCATCGAGCCCGAGTGCCAGGTGTTGATGCCGCTGCCCGAGGTCCGGACCCACCAGCCGCCGCCGTACCAGGACCCGCCGGAGTTGACGCCGGTCTCCGGCTTCGCGAACAGCTTCGCGATCGAGGTGGCGTTCAGGACCGGACCGGCGGCGTCGAAGACCATCGCTAACTTCACCATGTCGACCGCCGAGGCGGTCCAGCCGCCGTTGGCGTCCTGGTTGGGCATGTTGAAACCGCCGTAGGGGTACGGCACGACGGTGCCGGAGCCGTCCACCACGGATTTGTTGGTGTACTTCGAGACGTAGTTGACCTCGCCCGTCGGCGACTCCGCCCGCAGGCTGCGGCCGAGCCGCATCCTGGTGACCCCGGCGGGCGCGAGGAGTCTCTGCTTGACGTACGACTCGTAGCTCGTGCCGGAGACCTTCTCGATGATCCGCCCGAGCAGCGCGTAGCCGTAGTTGCAGTAGACCATCTTGGAACCGGGGTCGAAGTCGAGGGGGCGGGCCGTGGAGTAGCGGATGATGTCGGCGTGGCCGATCGGCAGCGGCACGTCGAGCGCGGCGGAGATCGTGTGGTCCAGCCAGAGCCGGTCCTTGGAGACCGCGGTGTCCCAGCCGCCCAGGTGCTGCATGAGCCTCAGCACGGTCACCTTGGCCAGCCTGGGGTCCGCCGCCGCCGAGAGCCCGAGCAGCGTGGTGACCGGAGCCGAGAGGCTGAGCCTGCCGTCCTGGACCAGCCGCATGATCGCGGCGCAGGTGATGTGCTTGCTCAGGCTGGCGACGCGGAACAGCGAGGTCGGCTGCACGCGCGCGAGGATCGGCACGTTCTGGGCGTTGCGCACCGAGTACGTCCCGTACCCGCGCGCCAGCAGGATCCTGCCCTTCCGCGCGACCGCGAGCTGCGCGCAGCCGATCTCGCGCTCCGTGATGTACTTCTTCATCACGTCGTCGAAGCCCTTCAGCGCCGCGGGAACGACCCCGCTGACGAGCGGCTCCCTCGCCGCCGCCCGCGCGGGCCCCGCGCCCAGGGCGAGCGCGGGCACGGCTCCGACGCCCGCCTGGAGGAACCGCCGTCGCGTGACCCCGTTCGTGCTTGCCGTCACTGGTGACCCCCACGTCACATAAGCATCAGGAAGCCCCATATATTACGGATCTTCCTGATACCTCGTGCGGATGATCAGGACGACTCCCCGGCCCGCGACCGCCACGTCCGCCCCGGGGACGGCGCGATCGGCCGCGCAGACCGGCGAGACGAGCCGCCGGCCACGAACACAGCCCGTGCGCGCGGTCTCCTACTCGAAAAGGGTGTGCCGCTCACCGCGCCGGCGTCTGCGGGCGATCCGGATCCCGACCACCACGATGTCCACCACGGCGACGACCGCCGGCACGGCCAGGGCCACGGCGAGCGCGGTGATCCCGGCCCACGCCGACAGGAGGGCCAGAGCCGTGCACACCACCAGGCCGAAGACCGCCAGGAAGAGCCGCAGATTCAGCGCGCTCTTCGGGTGGTCGTGCGTTCCCGTCTTCTCGTCCATAAGGTCACCTCCGGGCAACCTCGCTCCCCTCGGCTCTCGTGTTCGCGCGAGAGGGTGTGACCCGTCTCGTACCCAGGACGTCCCGCGCCACCCGTGGCGCCATCGTGGCGACCGTGCCGGTTCACGACGGGTTCTCCTCCTCCATCGCCCGCACCGCGAGGGGTCACGACGTGGCGGGCTCACCGGAGCCGACCGCCGGATTCCGTCTCCCGGCGATGTCATTAGACAATCTTGTCCTGTTTTGGGCTCTTTGGAGCTTATGCCGGGTATATCACTATAAATACGCTTTGGCGGGACATCGAAACTACGGGAGACCGGTAAGGGGGAATGGGGCATGACGAGACCCACAAGTCTGGAACACCACCCCGATCTCATCGAGATGCGGGAAAGGTACGAACGAGCAGGCTCCAGCTCGATAGCCCAGGTCATCGAGGGCCTGAGCCTCCTGGCGGGCCTGTATCTGGCGATCTCACCCTGGGTGGTCGGCTTCAACGGCCTGTCCAGACTCACCGTGAGCAACCTCGTCACCGGCATCGCGGTCGCCGCCCTGGCCCTCGCCTTCGCGTCCGCCTACGGCCGGACGTACGGGATCAGCTGGGTCGCGCCGGTCATCGGGATCTGGACCATCCTGGCTCCCTGGATCACCGGCTCGGCGACGAGGGGGAGCATTTGGAACAACGTCATCACCGGCATCGTCATCCTGCTGCTCGGCCTGGGAGCCGCGGCGATGGCCTCCAAGAAAATGACTAACATGTCGCAAAGGAGAGGCATGTCCCACATGGGCGACACGTCCAACAGGTCAGACATGCCGCACAGGCCCGACCTACCCAACAGGCCCTAGTCAAGGCGCGGCGCGCGGCGGAGGCCGCCCCGGGAGCGCCCGGCCCCGCCCCGCGGGCTCCCGACGAGTCGCGGCCACGGCACGCGAAAGACCCCCGTGAGGATCTCCCACGGGGGCCTTTCAGGCGTGCGTGCCGGTGCCGCCGGACCGTACGGGCGAGGACCCGGCTAGTAGATCGGGCGCGAGGAGGAGCGCAGCCGCTCCAGGGCCTCGGCCAGGATCTGCGCGCCGTCCTTGTCGCTGCGGCGTTCCTTCACGTACGCGAGGTGCGTCTTGTAAGGCTCGTTGCGCGGCGGCGCGGGCGGGTTGGCCTCGTCCTGACCGGCGGGGAGGCCACACCGGGGGCAGTCCCAGAACTCGGGAACGGCCGCGTCGCTGGCGAAACTGGGGCGCGTCTCATGCATGTTCGCGCACCAGAAAGGCACCCGCACACGGGGGGCCGCCTCGCCGCGCTCCGCCTCCCCCATCGGGCCGGCACCGACACGGCTGCCACGGATCGCGTTGCCACTACCCACGGATGAACTCCTTGCTCGATGGCCCCGACGCTTGGGGATGCGGGGACTGAACCACTGTCACGCCTGTTGAAGCCGGGTCAGGGCCGCAGAAGCAGGCCCAGCGCGATGATGCAGACGAACCAGACGACACCGGTGATGACGGTGAGCCTGTCGAGGTTGCGCTCCACCACGGAGGAGCCTCCGAACGACGACGAGAAACCGCCACCGAACAGATCCGAGAGACCACCGCCCTTGCCCTTGTGGAGCAGGACGAGCAGCATCATCAGCAAGCTCGACAGGATGAGGGCGATGGAGATTCCGATTGTCACCGTTGACCTGTTCCCTATGTGCGCGTGACCCGCGTCCGGGCACGACCCGTGATGTACGCCGAAGGCGTGACGATTCAAACTTGCTCTAAGAGGGTATGACGTGCTGTCAAGTCGTACCCACCGAATGACTCAGTCAGCTCGACAATTCGCCAAAACGGCAAATCTTGACGAACTCCCCGAGGTCGAGGCTCGCGCCACCGATCAGGGCACCGTCGACATCAGGCTGGGCCATGATGCCGGCGATGTTGTCAGACTTGACCGACCCACCGTAAAGGATACGGACACCGGCGGCCACTTCGGCGTCGTACAGCTCGGCGAGTCGTGACCGGAGTGCCCCGCAGACCTCCTGCGCGTCGTCCGGGGTGGCCACCTCGCCGGTGCCGATCGCCCACACCGGCTCGTAGGCGAGCACGACGGAGGCGGCCTGCTCGGCGGTGACCTTGCGGAGCCCGCCGTCGAGCTGGGCGACGCTGTGGGCCACCTGGCCACCGGCCCTGCGGACCTCCAGGCCCTCCCCCACGCACAGGATGGGGGTGAGCGAGTGCCGGTAGGCCGCCTGCACCTTGGCGTTGACGACGTCGTCGTCCTCGCGGTGGTACTGGCGGCGCTCGGAGTGCCCGGCGAGCACGAAGGTGCAGCCGATCTTGGCGAGCATGGTCCCGGAGATCTCGCCGGTGTAGGCGCCTCCGTCGTGCTCGGACAGGTCCTGCGCGCCGTAGACGATCCGCAGCTTGTCGCCGTCGACCAGGGTCTGCACGCTGCGCAGGTCGGTGAACGGCGGCAGCACGGCCACCTCGACCCGGTCGAAGTCCTTGTCGTTCAGCGCGAAGGCGAGCTTCTGGGTGTGCGCGATGGCCTCGAGGTGGTTGAGGTTCATCTTCCAGTTGCCTGCCATGAGCGGCTTGCGAGGTGTGCTCATCGTTCGCTCACCACTCCTTGTTCACTGCGCGGACGGCTTCGGTCGTCGACCGGCCACTCCGCTCACCGCGTGGGTTCACTTCTACCGCTCCAGCGCCACGAGTCCGGGGAGGGTCTTGCCCTCCAGGTATTCGAGGCTGGCCCCGCCACCGGTGGAGATGTGCGAGAACCCGTCCTCGGCCAGGCCGAGCCTGCGCACGGCGGCGGCCGAGTCTCCACCGCCGACGACGGTGAAGGCCTCAGAGGCGATCAACGCCTCGGCGACCGCGCGAGTTCCGCCGGAGAAGGCCTCGAACTCGAAGACGCCCATCGGGCCGTTCCAGAACACCGTCCTGGCGTCGGCCAGCTTGCCCGCGAACAGCTCCCGGGTGCGCGGGCCGATGTCGAGCCCCTCGCGGTCGGCCGGGATCGCGGTGGCGTCGACCACCTCGTACTCGGCGTCCTCGGCGAACTCGACGGCCGCCAGGACGTCGACCGGGAGGACGATCTCCACGTCGCGCTTGCCCGCCTCGTCGAGGAAACCGCGCACCTTGTCGAGCTGGTCCTCCTGGAGCAGCGACCTGCCGACCTCGTAGCCCTGGGCCTTCAGGAAGGTGTAGGCCATGCCGCCGCCGATGAGGAGCCGGTCGACCTTGGTGAGCAGGTTGCCGATGACGCCGAGCTTGTCGGAGACCTTGGCACCGCCGAGCACCACGACGTACGGCCGCTCGGTGTCGTCGGTCAGCTTCCTGAGCACCTCGACCTCGGCCAGGACCAGCCGGCCCGCGGCGTGCGGCAGCAGGCCGGGCACGTCGTAGACGCTGGCGTGCTTGCGGTGCACCGCGCCGAAGCCGTCGCCCACGTAGACGTCGGCGAAGGCGGCGAGCCTGGCGGCGAAGGCGGCCCGCTCCTCGTCGTCCTTGGACTCCTCGCCCGGCTCGAAGCGCAGGTTCTCCAGGAGGGCCACCTGGCCGTCCTGGAGGGCCTCCACGACCTCCTGGGCGGAGGTGCCGACCACGTCGGTCGCGAAGGCGACGTCGGCGCCCAGGAGCTCACCCAGCCGCTTGGCGACCGGGGCCAGGGAGTATTCCGGGTTCGGCTTGCCCTTGGGGCGTCCCAGGTGCGCGACGACGACCACGCGGGCACCCCGGCCCGCGAGCTCCTTGATCGTCGGCACCGAGGCGCGGATGCGGCCGTCGTCGGTGATGACGTCCCCCTCCAGGGGGACGTTGAGGTCGGCGCGCACCAGGACACGCCGACCGTCCACGTCGAACTCGGAGATGTCCTTCATCAGAGGTCGGCGCCGACCAGCTCGATGAGGTCGACGAGACGGTTGGAGTAACCCCACTCGTTGTCGTACCAGCCGACGACCTTGACCTGGTTGCCGATCACCTTGGTGAGGGGCGCGTCGAAGATGCAGGACGACGGGTCGGTGACGATGTCGGAGGAGACGATCGGGTCCTCGCTGTAGGTGAGGTAGCCCTTGAGCTCGCCCTCGGCCGCGGCCTTGAGCGCGGCGTTGACCTCCTCGACGGTGGTCTCGCGGCCGACCTCGACGGTGAGGTCGGTGGCCGAGCCCGTGGGGATCGGCACGCGCAGCGCGAAGCCGTCGAGCTTGCCCTTGAGCTCGGGCAGCACCAGGCCGATGGCCTTGGCGGCGCCGGTCGAGGTCGGCACGATGTTGATCGCGGCGGCGCGGGCGCGGCGCAGGTCGCTGTGCGGGGCGTCCTGCAGGTTCTGGTCCTGCGTGTAGGCGTGGATCGTGGTCATCAGACCCTTCTCGATACCGAAGGTGTCGTTGAGGACCTTGGCCATCGGCGCCAGGCAGTTGGTGGTGCAGGAGGCGTTGGAGATGACCGTGTGGCTGGCCGGGTCGTACTTGTCGTGGTTGACGCCCATCACGACGGTGACGTCCTCGTTCTTGGCCGGGGCCGAGATGATGACCTTCTTGGCGCCGTTCTCGGCGTGCACGCGGGCCTTGTTGGCGTCGGTGAAGAAGCCGGTCGACTCGACGACGACGTCCACGCCCAGGTCGCCCCAGGGCAGCTTGGCGGGGTCGCGCTCGGCGAACGCCTTGATCGTCTTGCCGTCCACGATGATCTCGTCGGCGGTGCTCTTCACCTCGTACGGCAGGCGGCCGAGGATGCTGTCGTACTTCAGCAGGTGGGCGAGCGTGGCGTTGTCGGTCAGGTCGTTGACCGCGACGATCTCGATGTCCTTGCCGCTGGCAGCGACCGCGCGCCAGAAGTTGCGGCCGATGCGGCCAAATCCGTTGACGCCTACGCGGATGGTCACGGTGCCGATCTCCTCGTACGTCGGTGCGCCGGTCTCTCGGATCGGCGACTTGGGGCGGGCTGAAACCTCAACCACGAACCTTATCGGACCCAAATTGGCCTAGACCACTTGAGGGGGTGCTCCGTTATTCGTTAACCCACGAACAGGTATCGCACCATTCAAGTAAAGTGCCCGACTCGTCACCGTAAATACCTCCAACCCCAAGAGGAACTGCCATGACAGACAACGATCCGCACCTGGCGAACGGGCTCCTACCAGGCATTGTCGCCGGTCTCCTGGCCACCGTCGCCGGTGCCGCGGCCTACGGCGCGCTCATCGCCTTCAGCGGGTACGAGATCGGATTCGCCGCCGTCGGCGTCGGTCTCCTCGTCGGCCTCGCCATGATCGCGGTCAGGCCGACCAGCCCGGTACTGCCGCCGCTGGCCGCCTTCTTCTCCCTCGCCGGCGCCGCCCTCGGCCAGATCGCCGGGGCCGTCATCGCCTGGGTGCGGCTGTCCGGCGAGGACTACGGCTCCGCCGTCGTCCGGGTCCTCGACGCCTTCCCGGACGCGATCAGGAGCGCCCCCATGGCGCTGCTGTTCTGGGTGGTCGCCGCCTACGCGAGCTTCAGCTTCGTGAACAGGCGCGTCAAGGCCGCCCGCGCGGCCCACGACGCCTCGTCCGTCCCGCAGCCGGACGAGGCCGGCCGGGTGAACTACTTCGAGCCCAAGAAGCAGCCGTGAGCGGCGGGCCCTTCCGCGGCCCGATCCGGAGAGGGACCTACGGGGCCAGCATGTCGACGGTGAGATTGGCCTCGGTGTTGGGGATGCCGATGTCCTGGGCGCGCTTGTCGGCCATGGCCAGCAGGCGGCGGATGCGGCCGGCGATGGCGTCCTTGGTCAGGGGCGGATCCGCGAGCTGACCGAGCTCCTCCAGGGAGGCCTGCTTGTGCTCCACCCGCAGGCGGCCGGCGATCACCAGGTGCTCGGGGGCCTCCTCCCCGAGGATCTCCAGGGCCCGCTGGACCCTGGCCCCCGCGGCGACCGCGGCGCGGGCCGAACGGCGCAGGTTGGCGTCGTCGAAGTTGGCCAGCCGGTTGGCCGTCGCACGGACCTCGCGGCGCATCCGCCGCTCCTCCCAGGCCAGCACGCTGTCGTGGGCGCCCAGCCTGGTCAGCAGCGCGCCGATGGCGTCGCCGTCACGGACCACCACCCGGTCGACGCCGCGCACCTCGCGGGCCTTGGCGTGGATCTTCAACCGCCGCGCGGACCCGACCAGCGCGAGCGCCGCCTCCGGCCCGGGACAGGTGACCTCCAGCGACATCGAGCGCCCCGGCTCGGTGAGCGAACCGTGCGCCAGGAACGCCCCCCGCCAGGCCGCCTCGGCGTCGCAGGTCGCCCCCGCGACGACCTGGCGGGGCAGGCCGCGGACCGGGCGCCCGTGGTTGTCGATCAGACCGGTCTGGCGGGCGAGCGCCTCCCCGTCGCGGTAGACCCGCACGAGGTAACGCGAGCCCTTGCGCAGTCCGGCGGGGGCCAGGACGAGCACCTCCGCCTTGTGCCCGAAGACCTCACCGATGTCCTTGATCAGCCGCCGGGCGGTGACATTGGTGTCAAGCTCGGCCTCGATCACGATCCGGCCGCTCACCAGATGCAACCCGCTCGCGAACCGCAGCAGCGTCGACACCTCGGCCTTACGGCAGCAAGGCTTCAGGACCGGCAGCCTGCTCAGCTCGTCCTTGACCACACCTGTCATCGCCATGCGCGTTCGTCCTCCCCCATACAGACCCCATGCGGCCCGAGATAAATCGGGCTCACAGAAGTTTCTCGCACTCCTGAGCACCGCTGACCAGGATCAACGCTTCTCACGGAAAATCTCGTCCAGGACGGAGGCAAGACGTTGTGCATCGTGTCGCGGGGAGCCGTCCTCGTCCGCCACGGAGGCGAGGACCAGCCGCCCGCCGAGGTCGGCCGCGGCCTTCTCCAGCTCGTCGCGGTCCTCGATCACCCCGGTGTCGGCGATGACGACGTCGATCTCCAGGGAGGGCGCGTGCTGGCGCAGCACCTCCAGGTGCTTCTGGGGGGAGAAGCCGTCGGTCTCCCCCGGCTGCGGGGCGAGGTTCAGCGCGACCAGGCGGCGCGCGCGGGTGGTGTGCAGCGCCTCGGCCAGCTCGGGCACCTTCAGGTGGGGCAGCACGCTGGTGAACCAGGATCCGGGGCCGAACACCACCCAGTCGGCGTCGAGGACCGCCTGGACGGCCTCGGGGCACGCCGGCGGATCCTCGGGAAGCAGCGAGATGGCCCGGACCCTGCCGGGCGTGAGGGCGCAGGCCACCTGGCCGCGCACCGTGCTCACCTCACCGTCCAGCTCGACCTCGGCGGCGATGTCGAGCGGCACCGAGGACATCGGCAGCACCCGCCCGTGCGCGCCGAGCAGCCGCCCCAGCCAGTCGAGCCCGGAGACCGTGTCGCCGAGCCGCTCCCACAGCGCCACGATCAGCAGGTTGCCGATCGCGTGGCCGTGCAGGTCGCCCTCGCTGCGGAAGCGGTGCTGGACGACCTCGCTCCAGGTGCGCCCCCACTCGTCGTCACCGCACAGGGCGGCCAGGGCCATCCTCAGGTCTCCCGGGGGGAGCACGCCGAGCTCACGACGGAGACGGCCGCTCGACCCTCCGTCGTCGGCGACGGTGACCACCGCCGTCAGCCGGGAGGTGACCCTCCGCAACGCCGACAGCGAGGCGTACAGCCCGTGTCCTCCACCCAGTGCGACGATCTTGAGACCTTCGTTCACTCCCGGCCCACATCCCGATGGCTCACCTGCACCTCCATGCCACCCCTATCGCGCAGCCGGCCGCCGAGCTGCTCGGCCATGGCGACACTGCGATGCTTGCCGCCGGTGCAGCCGACGGCGAGCGTGGCGTAGCTCTTGCCCTCACGGGTGTAGCCGGAGGCGATGATGGCGAACACCTCCTCGTAGGCGTCGAGGAGTTCCTTCGCACCCGCTTGGTTGAGAACGTACTCCCGCACGGGAGCGTCCAGTCCGTTCATGGGGCGAAGTTCGGGAACCCAGTGGGGATTGGGCAGGAACCGGCAGTCGACGACCAGGTCCGCGTCGACGGGCAGGCCGTACTTGTAGCCGAAGGAGACGACGTTGACCCGCAGGCCGGGGCGGTCCTCGCCGCCGAAGAAGGCGACGATCTTCCCGCGGAGCTCGTGGACGTTGAGGTTGGAGGTGTCGATCACCAGGTCGGCGTTGGCCCGGACCTCGCGCAGGATGCCGCGCTCGCGGGCGATCCCGTCGACCAGGCGGCCGTCGCTCTGCAGCGGGTGCGGGCGGCGGACGTTCTCGAACCTGCGGACCAGCTCCTCGTCACTGGCCTCCAGGAACACCACGCGCACGGCGACGCCGCGCCCCTCCAGCTCCTCGATCGCGCTGTTGAGGTCGCTGGTGAAGGCCAGGCTGCGCACGTCGACCACCGCGGCCACCTTGTCGGCGGCCAGCTTGACCCGCCCCGCCTCCTCGGCCATGGCGAACAGCAGCCCGGGCGGCAGGTTGTCGATGACGAACCACCCCAGGTCCTCCAGGGCCTTGGCGGCGGTGCTCCGCCCCGCCCCCGACATTCCGGTGACGAGGACGAACGCGGGCTCTCTTTCGCTCATGGGTTCTGCCCCTTCAAGACCGACACGATCGTCTCGGCCGTCGAGGGGCCGATCCCGGGAACCTCGCAGATCTGCGCCGCGGTCGCCTCCCGCAGCCGCTTCACCGATCCGAAATGCTTGATCAACGCCTGCCTGCGGGCCGGGCCGAGACCGGGGACCTCGTCCAGAGCGCTTTCCTTGACGCTCTTCGACCGTTTGGATCGATGGTAGGCGATGGCGAAGCGGTGGGCCTCGTCGCGTACCCGCTGGAGAAGGTAAAGGGCCTCGCTGGAGCGGGCGAGGATCACCGGCAGGTCCTCGCCGGGCAGCCAGACCTCCTCCAGCCGCTTGGCCAGGCCGCACACCGCCACGTCGTCCACGCCCAGCTCGTCGAGCGCCCTGCGGGCCGCCGCGGCCTGCGCGGGACCGCCGTCGACGACGACCAGGTTGGGCGGGTAGGCGAACTTGCGCGGTTTGCCGGTCTCCGGGTCGATGCCCGGCGTCCGCAACCCCTCCCCCGGCTCTTCTGCGGCCTCTTCCGCGGGATCGGCCCCGGCGTCCGCGTCGAGCTCCCCGGTCGCGGAGCGCTCCTCCAGATAGCGCTTGAACCGGCGGGAGATCACCTCGTGGATGGAGGCGACGTCACCCTCGGTGGAGCGCACGGAGAACCTGCGGTACTCGCTCTTGCGGGCCAGGCCGTCCTCGAACACCACCATGGAGGCCACCACGTTGGTGCCCTGGATGTGGGAGACGTCGTAGCACTCGATGCGCAGCGGCACCTGGTCGAGGTCGAGGGCGTCGGCGACCTCCTGCAGCGCCCTGCTGCGCGCGGTCAGGTCGCTGGCCCGCCTCAGCTTGTGCTGCTTCAGGGACTCGACGGCGTTGCGCTCGACGGTCTCCATCAGCGACCTCTTGTCGCCGCGCTGGGGGACCCTGATCTCCACCCGTGCCCCGCGGTGCTCGCCGAGCAGCTCGGTGA
Organism: Streptosporangium sp. G12; assembly: GCF_052983175.1. Taxonomy (NCBI): domain Bacteria; kingdom Bacillati; phylum Actinomycetota; class Actinomycetes; order Streptosporangiales; family Streptosporangiaceae; genus Streptosporangium; species Streptosporangium sp. G12. Next base: position 222,374 of record NZ_JBRIQO010000016.1, read on the forward strand.
CCGCCTCGGCGTCGGGGGGCAGGACGGGCACCAGCACCTCCCTGGGCAGCGCCTCGGCGGCCGCGTCGCCGTACATCTGCAGCAGGAACTGCTCGACCAGCTCGCCCGGCGCGACCTCGTCGACCTTGTCGACCACCCAGCCGCGCTGTCCCCTGATCCGCCCGCTGCGCACGTAGAACACCTGGACGGCGGCCTCCAGCGGATCCTCCGCCAGGGCGACCACGTCGCAGTCGGTGTTGTCGCCGAGGACCACGGCCTGCTTCTCCATCGCCCGCTGCAGCGCCTGGATGTCGTCACGCAGCCTGGCGGCCCGCTCGTACTCCTGCGCGACGGCGGCCTCGCGCATCTCGCGCTCCAGCCGCTTGACGAACCGGCCGGTGTTGCCCGCCATGAACTCGCAGAAGTCGTCGGCCAGCTCCCGGTGCTCCTCGGCGGTGACCCGGCCGACGCAGGGGGCGGAGCACTTGTCGATGTAGCCCAGCAGGCAGGGGCGGCCGATCTGCGCGGCCCGCTTGAACACCCCGCCCGAGCAGCTCCTGATCGGGAAGACCCGCAGCAGCAGGTCGACGGTCTCCCTGATCGCCCAGGCGTGGGAGTAGGGGCCGAAGTAACGGGTGCCTTTGCGCTTGGCGCCGCGCAGCACCTGGACCCGGGGGAACTCCTCACCCATGGTGACCGCGAGGTAGGGGTAGGACTTGTCGTCGCGGTACTTGACGTTGAACCGGGGGTCGTACTCCTTGATCCAGGAGTATTCGAGCTGGAGCGCCTCGACCTCGGTGCCGACGACCGTCCAGTCGACGTCCACGGCCGTCGTGAGCATGGTCTGGGTGCGCGGGTGCAGGCCCGCGAAGTCGGCGAAGTAGGAGTTGAGCCGCTGGCGCAGGCTCTTGGCCTTGCCGACGTAGACGACCCGGCCCTCGGCGTCCTTGAACCGGTAGACGCCCGGGGACTCGGGGATGGACCCCGGCTTCGGCCGGAAACTCACCGGACCACCCACAGATCTCGCCACACGGAAAGACTATCGGCCCGGACCGACAGGTTTCCTTACAGCTTTCCCCGCCGGCCTTCGTGGCGGCCTTCCCGCCCGGCCGGCAGCCGGGACACGGCCCGGCGGCCCGGCCCCGGCGGGGCGGGCCACACCCTCATGCGAGGCCCGCCGCTCCGCGAGGTGACCCGGGCCGTACGGGGGCCGCCGCGTGACACCCGGCCCCCCGCCGGGACGTTCCTCCCGGCGGCGGGCCCGCGGCCGGGTTCAAGCGAGGACGATGGAGTCGCCGTCCACCTTGATCGCCTTCTCCTCCAGCGGCTTGTCGGCCGGGCCGTTCGCCACGGAACCGTCAGTGATCTTGAACTTGCTGCCGTGACACGGGCAGTCGATGGTGCCGTCCACGATCTTGTCGACGTCGCACCCCTGGTGGGTGCAGACGGAGCTGAACGCCTTGAACTCCCCCGCGGTCGGCTGGGTGATCACGATCTTCTCGTCCTTGAAGACCTTGCCGCCCCCCTCGGGGATGTCCGCGGTCTTGGCCAGGGCGTTCGCCCCGGAGTTCCCTTCGGCACCCGCGCTCGTCTCGGCCGCCTCCGGCGCCTGCGAGGCGGCGGTCGCGGATGTGTCCCCGCCGTCCGCCGCGGGCTCTCCGTATCCCGCGCACGCGGTCAGCACCGCGGCCATCCCGGCCCCACCGGCGCTCAATATCACGGTACGACGTGTCGTCTCAGTCATGAATATCCTCCAGGATCATCATCTTCAGGTACGGCTGGAACCCCGATGACGGTTCAGCATGCCGTACGTCATGTCAGGAGACTGTGAAGAATTACCACCTCAGCCCTCTTTCCGGGCCATCCGGAGAATCCCCCTGGAAACCCTCGGGGTGGGCTTCGGACCCGGCCAACCGGCTCCTGCACTCCCGACAGGACCCGCGCCGCCCCGAGGGGAAGACGGCGCGGACCGTCAGACCATGACGATCCCGTCGCCCTCGACCTTCAGCGCGTACTGGACCAGCGGCGCCTCCGCCGGGCCCTTGAGGCACTTGCCGGAGTCGGCGGCGAACTCGCTGCCGTGGCAGGGGCAGCGGATCACGCCGTCCCCGACCCTGCCGACCGCGCACCCCCGGTGCGGGCAGCTCGCCGTGAACGCCCTGAACACCCCCGAGGACGGCTGGGTGATCACGATCTTCCACTTGGTGATCACCTTGCCGCCGCCCACCGGGATGTCGGTGGTCCGCGCGATGACCTTCCCCTTGATCCCCGGCGGCACGATGGCGGCGGCGGACTCCCCGCCGCCGCACCCGGCCAGCGCCGCCCCGCACGCCACGGCCCCCGCGGCGGCGATCACCTGCCTGCGCGCGGGCATGGCGGAGGCCTCCTGCGTGCTCATCTCGGCCCTTCTCGCAACATCGTCCCCGGATCGGAACCGGGCTCCGCGTCAAGGGTATTGACGGGGCGGCCCGGTCCGGAATCCGGCCTTCAGCTGCCGAGGATCTTGCCCAGGAAGCGGCCCGTGTGACTCTCGTCGACCAGGGCGACCTCCTCGGGCGTGCCGACGGCGAGCACGCTGCCGCCCCGGGAGCCGCCCTCGGGGCCCATGTCGATCAGCCAGTCGGCGGTCTTGATCACGTCGAGGTTGTGCTCGATGACGATGACCGTGTTGCCCCCGTCGACGAGCTTGCCCAGGACGCCCAGCAGCCTGCGGATGTCCTCGAAGTGCAGGCCGGTGGTGGGCTCGTCGAGCACGTAGATCGTCCGGCCGGTGGAGCGGCGCTGCAGCTCGGAGGCGAGCTTGACGCGCTGGGCCTCGCCGCCGGACAGGGTCGTGGCGGGCTGGCCGAGCCTGACGTAGCCCAGGCCGACGTCGTTGAGCGTCTTCAGGTAGCGCTTGATGGCCGGGATGGAGTCGAAGAAGTCCAGGGCCTCCTCGATCGGCATGTCGAGCACCTCGGAGATCGTCTTGCCCTTGTAGTGGACCTCCAGGGTCTCCCGGTTGTAGCGCGCCCCGTGACAGACCTCGCAGGGCACGTAGACGTCCGGCAGGAAGTTCATCTCGATCTTGAGGGTGCCGTCTCCCGAGCAGGCCTCGCACCGGCCGCCCTTGACGTTGAAGCTGAACCGGCCCTTCTGGTAGCCGCGGACCTTGGCCTCGGTGGTCTGCGCGAACAGGTCGCGGACCTTGTCGAAGACACCGGTGTAGGTCGCCGGGTTGGACCGGGGCGTGCGGCCGATCGCCGACTGGTCGACGTGCACGACCTTGTCGACCAGGTCCATCCCGTTGACCCGCGCGTGGCGGCCGGGGACGGTGCGCGCACCGTTCAGCTCCTTGGCCAGCGCGTTGTAGAGGATGTCGTTCACCAGGGTGGACTTGCCGGACCCCGAGACCCCGGTGACCGCGGTCAGCAGCCCCAGCGGGAACTCCACGTCGACGCCCTTGAGGTTGTGCTCGCGGGCGCCCTTCACGGTGATCTGCCGCTTCTTGTCACGCTTACGGCGGGTGGCGGGGATCGCGATCGTCTTGCGGCCGGACAGGTAGGCGCCGGTCATCGAGGTCTCCGAGGCCAGCAGGTCGGCCACGGTGCCCGAGACGACGACCTGGCCGCCGTGCTCACCCGCCCCGGGGCCGATGTCGACCACCCAGTCGGCGGCGGCGATGGTGTCCTCGTCGTGCTCGACCACGATGAGCGTGTTGCCCATGTCACGCAGCCTGATCAGGGTCTCCAGCAGCCGCTGGTTGTCCCGCTGGTGCAGGCCGATGGAGGGCTCGTCCAGCACGTACAGCACCCCGACCAGGCCCGAGCCGATCTGGGTGGCGAGCCGGATGCGCTGCGCCTCGCCACCGGCGAGGGTGCCGGAGGCCCGGTCCATGGTCAGGTAGTCGAGACCCACGTCGAGCAGGAAGCCCATCCGGGCGTTGATCTCCTTGACCACCCGCTCGGCGATCTGCATGTCGCGGTCGGACAGCTTCAGCCCCGCCAGGAACGCCGCGCAGTCGCCGATCGACATCGACGAGACGTCGGCGATCGAGCGGTCGTCGACCGTGACGGCGAGCGAGACCGGCTTGAGCCTGGCCCCCTCGCAGGCCGGGCACGGGATCTCCCGCATGTAGCCTTCGTACTTCTCGCGCATGCCGTCGCTGTCGGACTCGCCGTGGCGGCGCTGCACCCAGGGGATGACCCCCTCGAAGGTGGTGTAGTAGGAGCGCTGGCGGCCGTAGCGGTTGCTGTAGCGGACGTGGACCTGCTCGTCGTGGCCGTACAGCAGGGCCTTCTGCGCCTTCTTGGGGAGCCGCTCCCACGGGGTGTCGAGACCGAAGCCCATGGTCAGGCCGAGCGCCTCGACCAGGCGTACGAAGTAGTCGCTGGTGTGGCCGCCGGCCCACGGGGAGAGCGCGCCCTCGCCCAGCGGCCTCTCCGGGTCGGGCACGACCAGGTCGGGGTCGACCTCCATCCGGACGCCCAGGCCCGTGCACTCCGGGCAGGCGCCGAAGGGCGAGTTGAACGAGAACGAGCGAGGCTCCAGTTCCTCGAACGACAGGTCGTCGTAGGGGCAGTAGAGGTGCTCGGAGTAGAAGCGCTCGCGGTTGGGGTCGTCCTCGGGCAGGTCGACGAACTCCAGGGTGATCGTCCCGCCCGACAGGTTCAGGGCGGTCTCCACCGAGCCGGTCAGGCGGCTGCTCGCGCCCTCCTTCACGGCCAGCCGGTCGACGATCACCTCGATGTCGTGCTTCTCCTGCTTCTTCAGCGTCGGCGGCTCGTCCAGCCGGACCACCGTGCCGTCGACGCGGGCGCGGGCGAAGCCCTTCGCCTGGAGCTGGGTGAAGAGCTCGGCGTACTCGCCCTTGCGGCCGCGGACCACCGGGGCGAGCACCTGGAAGCGGGTGCCCTCCTCCAGCTCCATGACCCGGTCGACGATCTGCTCGGGGCTCTGCCTGGCGATCGCCCGCCCGCACTGCGGGCAGTGCGGCTTGCCGATCCGCGCCCAGAGCAGGCGCAGGTAGTCGTACACCTCGGTGATCGTGCCGACGGTGGAACGGGGGTTGCGGCTCGTCGACTTCTGGTCGATCGACACCGCGGGCGAGAGCCCCTCGATGAAGTCGACGTCGGGCTTGTCCATCTGCCCGAGGAACTGCCGCGCGTACGCCGACAGCGATTCGACATAGCGGCGCTGGCCTTCGGCGAAGATCGTGTCGAAGGCCAGGCTGGACTTGCCCGAGCCGGACAGTCCGGTGAAGACGATCAGAGAGTCTCGCGGCAGCTCCAGCGAGACGTCCTTGAGGTTGTGTTCACGTGCACCACGCACGATGAGGCGGTCAGCCACAGCAGTCCCGACGTCGTTGATAGAGGGTTGGAAGCGGTCGCGGGAAGACTAGCGAGAGGGGCCGACAATTTTCCGGACCGGCGTCCGGAGTCGTTTTCCCGCCCTCTCCAGACTACGGCCTTCACCCAGACCTGGCAGGTGGCCCACGGTTTCAACGATGTGAACACCCGCCTTATGCCCCAACCTGCCCGCCGGGCGGAATGATGAGGGTGACGGGGGCAGAGCGCGCACCGCCCTGCCCTCCCGCGACCCCGTCCGAGGAGAATCCGTGACGTACACCGGTGATGTTCAGGTCGGCGGCCCCGCCGACCTGCGCGAGCTGCCCGCCCTGACGATCGCCAAGCTGGCCGTCGGCCCGTTCGACAACAACGCCTACCTGGTCCGGTGCACCCAGACCGGCGACGGCGCGCTCATCGACGCGGCCGCCGAGCCCGACCGGCTGCTCGAACTCATCGGCGACCAGCCGATCAGCAAGATCGTCACCACCCACCAGCACGGCGACCACTGGCAGGCCCTGGAGGAGGTCGCCAGGGCGACCGGCGCCTCGGTGATCGCCCACCCGCTCGACGCGGGCGCGCTGCCGGTGCCGGTGGACCTGGAGGTGGAGGACGGCGACGGTGTCACCGTCGGCGTGGTCAGCCTGGAGGTGATCCACCTGCGCGGGCACACCCCCGGCTCGATCGCCCTGCACTACCCGGGCCACCTGTTCACCGGCGACTCGCTCTTCCCAGGCGGCGTCGGCAACACCAACAAGGACCCCGAACGGTTCGCCCGGCTCTTCGCCGACGTGTCGGAGCGGATCTTCGACCGGCTGCCGGACGACACCTGGGTCTACCCGGGCCACGGCAAGGACACCACGCTGGGCGCCGAGCGCCCCTCGCTGCCCGAGTGGCGCGAGCGCGGCTGGTGACACCCCCGCTCGGGCGGCGGGGAGTCCGGGCCCGTACGGCCGGACTCCCCGCCGCCCGGGTGGGGCCCGAGCGCGGCGGGAAGGCGGACGTCAGCCGCCGAAGACCCGGAGGATCCGATCCGCGGCCTTGGCCGGATCCTCCACCCGCTCCACCAGGTCGCCCCAGGACCAGCGGTAGAACCAGCCCTCGGCCAGCGGGACGCAGTCGAGGGTCTCGTTGAACATCGCCGCCTCGGGATCGCTGACCCGCAGAGACGGCGGGCTCCGCTTGAGCGTCACGCTCATGCCTCTCAGCTCCAGCTCGCGGGCGAGCATGCCGAGGAAGTAGGTGCGGGTGTGCTCATGCGGCTCAGCTCCCATGAGGCAATTGAACGCAGCCGCGCCGGACATGGGAAGCGGGCCGGGGCATTCCGGGACGAGAACGGATTCGGGCATGGCGTACCGGCGACCATCCGCCATGCCCGCGGGGAAACGGCGTGAGCACGCCGCGGGCGGTCAGCCGACCTCGGCCGACGCCTTGCGCTGTTCCTTGCGCTTCTCCCTCTTGAACATCAGGACCCGCAGCGGGATGGTCGCCACGATCGTCATCTGCATGACGGCCCCGACCTTGATCAGCGTGTCGCCGCCGGCCAGGCCCGCGACCCAGATGGTCAGGCAGGCGACGTTGATCATCATCCAGGCGAGCACGGCGGCGGCCAGATTGCCCTTGGGCTTGGGGTACTCGATCCGGCTCACCATGAGGTACGCCACCCCGAAGACGGGCAGGATCGTCCAGATCGACGGGGGGAACAGCAGCACGACCGAGACCACGGTCATCGCGCCCATCGGGATGGGCAGCCCCATGAAGTCGCCACTCTTGGTCTTCACGCAGGCGAAGCGCGCGAGCCTGATGACCCCGGCCAGCAGCACCGACGACGCCGCGGCCATCACCAGCAGGAAGGGGATCTGCTGGTTGAACCCCGCCCAGATGACCACCATGAAGGCGGGCGCGAAGCCGAAACTGATCACATCGGCGAGGTTGTCCAGCTCGGCGCCCATGGCCGAGGCGCGGAACTTGCGGGCCACCAGGCCGTCGAACAGGTCGCAGGTGGCGCCGATCAGCAGGAGCACCACGGCGGTGCCGAAGAACCGGGGGTCGGCCGCGAAGGGCTTGTCCTGCTGCAGCGCGCTGATGGCCGACCAGGCCAGCACGCAGACCGCGAGGAAGCCGCAGAGGGCGTTGCCGAGAGACAGGGAGTCCGCGGCCGACAGGCGGAACGCCTTGCCCACGGGTCCTCGTGGCTCGTCGTCCGTCTCGTCCATCGGCCAGCTCGCGTCAGCCGTGGTCAAGACCCGTCACCCCCGCGACCGTCTTCTGGCCCACGGAGACGGCCGGGGCGATCCCCTCGGGAAGGTAGACGTCGACCCGCGAGCCGAGCCTGATCAGGCCGATCCGCTCGGCCCTGGCGACCTTCGCCCCCGCGGCCGCGTAGGGCACGATGCGGCGCGCGACCGCGCCGGCGATCTGGACCAGCTCGATGTCGCCGAGCGCGGTGTCCAGGTGCCAGACGACCCGCTCGTTGGTGTCGCTGTCCTTGTTGAACGCGGGCAGGTAACCCCCGGACACGTGTTCCACCGAGGTGACCGTGCCGGCCAGCGGCGCCCGGTTGACGTGCACGTCGAGAGGGCTCATGAAGATCGCGACCCGGGTGCGGCCGTCCGGCCACGGGTCGATGCTCTGCACCACGCCGTCCGCGGGCGACAGGATCCGCCCGGTGCCCGGAGTGCGATCTGGATCGCGGAAGAACCAGAGCATCCCGCCGGTGAGCGCGGTCAGCGGGACCGCCGCCAGCGCCCAGCGCCGGTCACGACGGCTGAGCAGGGAGGTTACGGCGGCGGCGGCCACGGTCGGGAGCAACCACGGGGAGACGCCACGTGCCAGGCCCAGCGGGCCTGGCATGTGGCTTGCTGAATCGTGGGACACAGGGAACCTTTGTGATGTCTTGCGGCATTAGACCGGTATGTCTACCCGCTCTGGGGCAGGATGTTACCCATCTCTCAGCCCTTATAAGGCGCAATGAGACAAGCAAAGCGCCTCACACGCTGATTCGCTAGCCCTGCTCGACACTCGCCGGGGTGGTGTTTTCCTTGCCCACGCGGTTGTCACGCCGGGCCTTGATCAGGCTGATCACGGTGGTGACGATCATCGTGACGACGATGACCGACAGCGACACCCAGATCGGCACCTCGGGGGCCCAGGAGACACCGCTGGAGTGCAGAGCCTCGAGGATCAGCTTAACCCCGATGAAACCGAGGATGAACGCAAGACCGAAGCTGAGGTAGACCAGCTTCTGGAGCAGGCCGCCCAGCAGGAAGTACAGCTGGCGCAGGCCCATCAGGGCGAACGCGTTCGCGGTGAAGACGATGAAGGCGTCGGTGGTCAGGCCGAAGATCGCCGGAATCGAGTCGAGTGCGAACAGCAGGTCGGTGGTGCCGATGGCGATCATGACGATCAGCAGCGGGGTGACCAGCCGCCTGCCGTTGACCTTGACGATGATCTTGGAACCCACGTAGTCGTCGGTGTGCGGCAGCACCCGCCGCGCCCAGCGCAGCACCGCGTTCTCCTCGAGGTGCTCCTCCTGACCGAACTGGCGGACGAGCTGGACGGCCGTGTAGATCAGGAACACGCCGAAGACGTAGAACAGCCAGCCGAAGTTGGCCAGGGCCGCCGCGCCGATCGCGATGAAGATGCCGCGCATGACCAGCGCCATCAGGATGCCGATCAGCAGCACCTTGTGCTGGTGCATCCTCGGCACCGCGAAGCGGGTCATGATGATGTAGAAAACGAAGAGGTTGTCGATGCTCAGGCTGTACTCGGTGAGATACCCGGCGACGAACTGGCCCGCTGGGGTGGGACCCGCGAAGATCAGCAGCCCGATGCCGAAGAGTACGGCGAGGGTGACGTAGAAGCCGACCCAGAACCCGGCCTGCTTGAGGGAGAACTCTCGGGGCTCGCCTCGATCGACGATCCACAGGTCGAAGGCGAGGATGACCAGGAGTCCGCCGATGACGGCGAACCATGCCCAGACAGGAACATTCACAACTGATAAACCTCCGGCGGCGCGCACGACAGACTGCCGGAGGTCTCTCCCGCCCGCGTGAAGACAGGTCGACGTGAAGCGGGTCGACGATGCGGACCGACAGCCCCGGGGGCCTCGTGGAGCGAGACAACACCGTGATGACGAGACTGCCGCGAAGGGATACTCCCCCCCTAACCACGCCATTATAGGTGTCCGGCATGGCGGCGCCTAATCCAACATCGCGACGCCCCCGCTTGTTCCCCCCGGCTCCGGAACCGCCGACCACCGGCCCCTTGAACCTCTCCAGCCCTCCGGAAGACCACGAGAACTCCCTCTCCGACGCCAGGGAGGAATCCGGCACAAGCCGCGAATCTCTGCGCAGTCCCGGGGAGGGCCCGATACCGCCCGCTCAGAAAAACCCGGTCACCACCGCTCGGGGAAGCCCGGTCACCACCGCTCAGGAGAGCCCGGTGTAGACCGCGAGCACCGCCGCGAGCGCCTCCGGCTCGCCCGGCAGCCCACGGCCCCGCCCGGCCGCGGCCCCGGCCAGTTCCCCGGCGAGACCGTCGTCGGCGAGCACCCTCGCGACCGCGTCGCGCATCGCGGTGATGTCCCCGTACGGCACCAGCAGCCCGGCCTCGCCCACCATCGCCGGGATGCCCCCCACCGCGGTGGCGATGACCGCCGTGCCCGCCCGCAGGGCCTCCTGCACGGTGAGCGGCTGCCCCTCCCATCGGCTCGGCACCACCAGCGCCCTCGCCACCCCGAGCAGATCCCCCACGTCGGCCCGGTCGCCGAGCAGCCGCACCGGCAGGTTCTCCCGGTCGATGCGCCCCTGCAGCTCCCCCCGCAGCGGCCCCTCCCCCGCCACCAGGAACACCGCCTCGGGCGCCCGCTCCTCCGGACCCCGGCCGCCTTCGGGTTCGGCGGACGCCCGGCCCGGGACGGGCCCCGCGTCCCCGCGAGCCCCCCGCAGGGCCTTCGCGACGTCGAGGAGGGTCTCCAGCCCCTTCTGCTGGGCGAGTCTCGCGACCGTCAGGAAGATCACCCGATCACCCGTGCCGAGCTCTCGCCGTACGTCGCCGGGCTCACGCCCCGACGGCGGCAGCGAGGGCGCCGGAACGACGGCGGCCTCGACCCGCCCGGCCCCCAGGCGGGTCATCCGCTCCCCCAGGTCGGGGGAGACCACCAGGATCCGGTCGGCGCGGCGGGCCACGATCCGTTCCAGGAGACCGTAGACGGCACCGACGGCACCGCCCGCGGTGGCGGCGTTGTGCAGGGTCACCACCAGGCCGGTCCCGGTCCCGGCCAGCGCGATCGCAGCCAGGGCCCCGGCCCGCAGCCCGTGGGCGTGCACCGCGTGCGCCCCGCGCAGCGCCCGGAGCGCCAGGACCGCCCGCAGGTCGTCGAGCGGACGGGGCCGGTCGGAGATCGGCACGGGCGCGAAGCGCGCGCCGAGGGCGGCGAAGCCGAAGGCGCGCTCCGTACTCGGCGGACCCGCCACGACCACCCGGTGGCCGCCGCGCACCAGCCCGCCGGCCAGCATGGCCACGTGCCGGCCGACCCCTCCCGCGCTCGTCCCCAGCACGAGTGCCACGCGCTTACCCTGGTCAGCCATCGGAACGGCTCCCCTCCCTCACGGCCCCCCGGCGGAGCCTCGCCAGCAGCGCCTGGGCGTCCTTCCTGTCGATCACCACCGCCACGGCCGCGAACGCGGCCACCCCGACCGCGCCCGCGGCCAGCCCGACCGCCACGGACGCCCAGGTGGACACCGCGCCGAAGGCGCCGGCCAGGGTCAGGCCCGCCCCCCAGGCCGCGACGCCGCCGGCCAGGGTCGCCAGCAGGGTGCGCGGCGTCCCCGCCAGAGCGGCCGCCCCCCTGCCGCGGAGCACCGCGACGGCCAGGAGCAGCCCACCGACGGTCATGCCGACGGTGCTGCCCAGCGCCAGCTGCCCGACCACGTCGGGCCGATCCTCCGCGGTGTGGGCGAGCACGATCTGGGCCAGCAGCGCGACGGCCCAGCCGGTCACCGAGGCGAGGGCCGCCGACCGGCCCCGCCCGCAGGCGTACAGGACGCGGGCCAGGTGCAGCATGAGCGCGTACCCGACCAGGCCCGGCGCGAACAGCGCGACGGCCCTCGCCATCTCGGCGGGGACGCCGCCCGGGGTGCCCTCCAGGAACACCCTCGACACCGGTACGGCGACCGCCGCCATCACCCCGGCCGCGAGCCCCGTCATCAGGAGCACGGCCCGGGTGGTGGAGGCGGTCAGGGCGTCGAAACCCGGCGTGTCCCCCTCGGCCGCCCGGGTGGACAGCACCGGGAACGAGCTGGTGGCGATGGGCATCACGAGCACCGCGTACGGCAGCTGGTACAGCGCCCAGGCGTAGGTGTAGGCGGCGATCGCGCCCTCGCCGCCCAGGCCGTTGGCCAGGCGGATGACGACGATCAACGCGATCTGCTGCGCGACCAGCACGGCGAGACCCGCGGTGGCGAGCCTTCGCGCCTTGGCCGCGACGCCGGGCGGGAACGACAGCGAGGGCCGCAGCCTGAGCCCGAGCCGGGAGACCGGGCCGACGACGGTGAGCACCATCGCGGCGGCGGCGACGGTCGCGCCGAGGGAGAGCGACAGCTGCCCGGCGCCGCTGAGCTTCGACAGGTTCTCGGCGGCATCCTCGTTGACCGCCTCGAACAACAGGTTGGAGGCGACGATGAGCAGGCTGGAGACCAGCGGCGCCAGGGCCGGGCCCATGAACCGCCGGTGTGCCTGGAGCACCCCGTACAGCACCACGGCCAGCCCGAAGAAGATCATCCGCGGGGCGAAGACGACGAGCATGCCGGTGCCGGCCTCGACGACGCCGGCCGGGTCGCATCCGTGCGGATCGCCCATGAGCAGCGCGACGATCGGCCCGGCGAACGCGACGATGAGCAGCGTCAGCGGCACCAGGACGAGCATCGCCCAGGTGAGCAGCGCCGAGGTGGTCCTGCTCACCTCGGCCCTGGCCTCGGGGTCGTCATCGGACCTGGCGGCCGCCGAGGCCAGCACCGGCACCACCATCCCGGCCAGCACGCCGCCCGCGACCAGCTCGAAGACGATGTTGGGCACGTAGTTGGCGGTGTTGTAGGCGGTGCCCAGGCAGCTGTTGCCGACGCTCTGCGACTGGACGAGATAGCGGCCGAACCCGACGAGCCGGGCCAGGACGGTCACGACTCCGATGAGAAGTGCCGCTCCCGCGACCCCCCGCGCGATCCTCGTGCTCATCGGGGGGCGGGTGCCTGCTCCACAGGGCGACGGCCGAGCATGTCGACGCGGTGCAGAAGGGAGTTGCCCGCGATCACCTTGGTGAAGCTGATCCTCTCCGAGGCCGCGGTCAACGCGACCACGGTGCCGAGCACGGCCAGCCGTCCGGGCCGGCCCAGGGTGACGGCGGCGGCCAGGCCGAGGAGAGCGCCCAGCGCGTTGGCTCCCGCGTCGCCGAGCATCGCCCGCTCGCCGAGGTCCTCGGGCAGCAGCGCAGCGGCGGCTCCCATGGGGAGCGCGACCAGGGTGGCCGGGACCGGGTCGTCCTTGAGCAGCCCCGCGGCGAGCAGGGGCGCCCCCGCGAGCAGGCCCACCTTGACGGCGCGGCCTGGCCGCAGGTCGAAGAGGTTGACCAGGTTGGCGCTCCCGGCGATCAGCCCGCCGTTGACGATGACATCGAAGGGGCCGCGGGAGGTGACGGCGGCGGCGGCCAGGCCGGTCGCGCCGATGCCGAGGATCTTCACGGCCCCGCTGGTGACCTCGCCCTTGGCCAGGGCGCTCAGATGCCCCTTGAACCCCTTGGACGAGGTCGCGCCGTACAGGTCGTCGTAGGCTCCGAGGCCGCCGCCGCCCGCCACCGCCAGCAGCGCCGCCACCCGGATCCCGCCGGGCAGCCCGGGGATCACGGCCGCGGCGGCCCCGGCACCGGCGACGAACGCCGGGCCCTCCAGCAGGGTGATCGGCTCGCCCCGGTGGTTCGTCCGGGCCCAGGTCTCCGCGTCGCCGACCGGGGGCCTGCGGGTGAAGGCGGCGTACGCGGCACGCGCGGCGACCGCGCCGAGGAACGCGCCGGCGAGGGCACCCGCGAGGGCTCGGGGGAAAGCGCGACGAGCCATCGGGTCATCCTCCGGTGGTGGCCGTGGGGACGGCCGTGGGGGTCGGCGTCGCGCTGGGCTCGATGCCGGAGACGCCGGGGCCGATGCCGTACTGGCCGGCCAGCCCGGTGAGTTGCTCTCGGAGAGCGTAGACCACCACGACCCGTCCCGCGGGCATATCGGCCGTGTCGACGCTGGAGACCTTCTCGGTGAGGGCCGCGTCCTCGCGGAGCGCGGCGATGACCCCGCCGGTCGCGACCGAGGTCTGCGTACCGGCCAGCACGGTGCCCTGGCCCGCGTCGTCCAGGCCGACCGCCAGCGTCACGAGCGCGCTCGCCTGCTCGCCCGCGGTCTCCCCGGTGTACGCCTCCGCCGGGGCGATCACCAGGGCCACCTCGGCGCGCTTGGCGGGTTCGCCGGTGACGGTGAGCAGTCCGCCGCGCTGGAAGGCGTCGAGGATGCCGGCTCCGGCAGGGTGCTCCTTGCCCACCTGGCTGGAGTCACTGGTCAGGATCGCGCCGGCGAGCACCTCGGCCGCCTTGTCGTACGCCGTGTCCTCGACGGAGAAGACGGTCTCGGGGGCCTTGGCGCCGACGGCCAGCTTGTCGAGGAAGCCCGCTTGGGCGGGATCGGTGTATCGCTCGGCGAGGGTGATCCGGCCGGTCACGGTCGCCCCCGCCTCCTCGATCACCTGCTGCGCCCCCTCGCGCACGCTCGCCGTGCTGCCCGGGGCCTCGACGATCACCACGCTCTCGCCGGCGAGCGCGTCCCCGACCAGCCGGGGGGTGTCGGCGGCCACGAACGCGTCGTTGGCGGCCTCGCGCTTCTGCAGGGCCTCGACCTGGTCGCGGAGCTCGTTGTTGCCCTCGCGGAACTGGTTGACGGCCAGCTCGCTCGCCTTGATGACGGGGTCTTCGAGCAGGGTGGTGCCCAGCACGATGCCCACCGACAGCGCGAGGAAGATCGCGACGATGGAGACGAGGTGATAGCGGAAATCGATCACGAGAAGAGTCCGACCAGCCAGAAGATGAAGCCGCTCCAGACGTCGCGCATGCTGTCCAGCCAGATCTTGCCCACCGGGGAGACGACGATCGCCACCCCCATGGTGATCAGCGTGGTGGCGACGAGCAGGAGCAGGGACGGTGTGGAGATCCGGCTGCGGTAGAGCCGGCTGACGCCTTTCGCGTCGATGAGCTTGCTGCCCACCCGCAGGCGGGTGAGGAAGGTGCTGGCCATGCCGGAGCGGCCCTTGTCGAGGAACTCCACCAGGGTCGCGTGGGTGCCGACGGCGACGATGAGGTCGGCGCCCTTGTCGTCGGCGAGCAGCATCGCGATGTCCTCGCTGGTGCCGATCGCCGGGAAGAGCACCGCGGTGCGGCCCAGCTGCTGGACCCGCTCCAGTCCCGGCGCCCTGCCGTCGCGGTAGGCGTGCACGACCAGCTCGGCGCCGGTGGTGAGCGCCTTGGTGGAGACCGAGTCGAAGTCTCCGACGATGATGTCGGGCAGGTATCCGGCCTCCAGCAGCGCGTCCGCGCCGCCGTCCACCCCGATCATGACCGGGCGGTACTCGCGGATGTAGGGGCGGAGGGCGGCGATGTCCTCCTTGTAGTGATAACCGCGCACCACGATGAGGACGTGCCTGCCCTCCATGACGGTCCGGACGTCGGGAACGCCGATCCCGTCGATGAGGAGGTCGCGCTCGCGGCGGACGTACTCCATGGTGTTGGCCGCGAACGCCTCGATCTGCACCGTCAGCCCGGCCCGCGCCTCGCTCATCGCGGCCTGGACGGACTCGGCCGTCTGCACGTCGCCCTTGCCGACCGCCTCGTCGTCGAGGTAGATGACGCCCTCGTGCAGCCTGACCAGGTCGCCGTCCTTGATCCGCTCGAACAGCTCGGGTGTGGCGTTGTCGACGAACGGCACCCCGGCGTCGACGATGATCTGCGGGCCCAGGTTGGGATAGCGGCCGCTGATGCCGGAGGCGACGTCGACGACACCTGCCGCGCCGCACGCGACAAGCGCCTCCGCGCTCACCCGGTCAACGTCAACGTGATCGATAATCGCGATTTCCCCGGCCCTGAGGCGCTTGGTCAGCCTCTTGGTCCGCCGATCGATTCTCGCCACTGCCGTCACCCCGGGAAGGTCGGTGACCTTCCTGCGGCGGAGGTACCCGGTGAGCCCGTTTTTCAGCCCGTCAATCGGCACCTTCATCATGACCATCCTGCCAGAGGGAACGACCGGGAGAGCCAAACAGCCGGCAGCGTGTCAGATCCGTCACCCGAAATCCCCGGCACCTACTCCCCCGGACCATACGAATTACTCCTTCAACCCATCACGCGCTCCATCACTTCTTTATCCGGCCTATTCGGCCCGTTTCAGCTGTCCGGTCACGCCTTGTCGGCGGCGGCGATCGACAGCAGCTCCTCGGCGTGCGCGCGGCCCAGCTCGGAGTCCTCGAGCCCGGCGAGCATGCGGGAGAGCTCGCGCGCCCGGCCGTCCTGGTCGAGGGCGATCACGCCGCTGCGCACCACGCTCCCGTCATCGGCCTTCTCCACGACGAGATGCTGGTCGGCGAAGGCCGCGACCTGCGGGAGGTGGGTGACGACGATCACCTGGGAGGTGCGGGCCAGCCGCGCCAGCCTGCGGCCGATCTCCACCGCGGCCTTGCCGCCCACGCCCGCGTCGACCTCGTCGAAGACGAACGTCGGGACCGGGTCGGCACCGGCGAACACCACCTCGATGGCGAGCATCACCCGGCTCAGCTCGCCGCCGGAGGCGCCCTTGTTCAGCGGCAGGAGCGGCGAGGCCGGGTGCGGCGCCATGCGCAGCTCGACCTCGTCGACGCCCTGCGGGCCGAACTCGGGGGCGGCGGCGATGGTGACCACCACCCTGGCGTGCGGCATGGCCAGCGCGGTGAGCTCCTCGGTCACGGCCCGCCCGAACCGCTCCGCGGCCGCCGTCCTGATCCGGGTCAGCTCGGCGGCCAGCTCGGTGAGGCGCTCGGTGAGCTCCTCGTGCTCGCGGGTGAGCTCGCCGATGCGATCGTCGTCGCCGTCGAGCTCCGCCACCCGGGCCGCGGCCCGCGCCGCCCAGGCGAGCACCTCCGCGGTGTCCTGGCCGTACCTGCGGATGACGTGGATGAGCACGGCCCGCCGCTCCTGCACGACCGCGAGCCTGCCCGGGTCGGCGTCGACCGACTCGAAGTACGCGGCCAGCTCGGTGGCGACGTCGGAGATCAGATAGCCCGCCTCCGCGAGCCGGTCGGCGATCCCGGCGAGCGCGGGGTCGAAGTCGCGCACCGCCTCGACGGCCGCGCGGGCCTCGCCGACCAGCGCGATGGCGTCCGGCATGGCCTGCTCGCCGGACAACGGGTCACCGAGCAGCGCCCGGTGCGCCGTCTCCGCGGCGCCCCTGAGGGAGTCGGCGTGGGAGAGCCGCTCCTCCTCCTCGCGCAGCTCGATCTCCTCGCCGGGCTTGGGGTCGGCCTTCTCGATCTCGCCGAGCCCGAACCTGAGCTGGTCGGCCTCCTGGGCGCGCTCCCTGGCCCTGGTGGTCAGCTCGTCCAGCTGCTCCGCGATCTTCTTGTGCCGTTTGTAGGCCTGCTCGTAGGCGCGCAGCGGCTTGACCAGCTCCTCGCCGGCGTAGCGGTCGAGGGCGGCCCGCTGGCGGCCCGGCTGCAACAGCCGCTGCTGGTCCATCTGGCCGTGCACGGCCACCAGGTCCTCGGCCAGGTAGGTGAGGGTGCCGACGGGGACGGTGCGCCCGCCCAGCCAGGCGCGGCTGCGCCCCTCGACGGAGACCGTCCGCGAGATTATCAGCTCGCCGTCCTCGACCACGCCGCCCACGTCCTGCACCTGCTGGGCGACCCGTCCCGCCGGGTCGACGACCAGCGTGCCCTCGATGGTGGTCTTGCCGGAGCCGGGGCGGACCCGGGCGGGGTCGGCACGGCCGCCGAACAGCAGTCCCAGGCCGGTCACCACCATGGTCTTACCCGCGCCCGTCTCGCCCGTGACCACGGTGAATCCCGGCGCTAGCACCAGGACGGCCTCGTCGATCACGCCGAGCCCCTGGATGCGGACCTCCTCGACTCTAGGTCGCACTGGTCCCTCCCGTCACATCGAATTCACCGAACATCAGTGCGGTGCGCGGGCACGATCCTACGCGCTTGAGGCGTCGCCCGCCCGGACGAACTAGGGCCTCACACGGCCACGCCACCCCTGTACAGGGAGATCGAACTTGGCGACCAGCCTGTCGGTGAACGGCGCCCCGGTGTCCTCCAGACCGTGCAGCCGCGCCAGCCGTACCGGCAGCGCGGCCCGCCTGAGCTCCACCCTCGCCCCGGCGGGCAGGTCGAACCTGCGGCGGCCGTCGCACCACAGCACCGCTCCCGCCGTCTCCGGCTGGATCTCCAGCGCCAGCTTGGAGCGGGGCGAGACCACCAGAGCGCGGGCGAACAGGGCGTGGGCGCTGATGGGCACCAGCAGCAGAGCCTCCACCTCGGGCCACACGACCGGGCCTCCGGCGGAGAAGGCGTACGCGGTCGAACCGGTCGGCGTGGCGCAGATCACCCCGTCGCACCCCCAGCGCGACAGCGGGCGCCCGTCGATCTCGGCGACCACCTCGAGCATCCGCTCGCTCTTCTCGACCGTGGCCTCGTTCAGCGCCCAGCTGTCGGCCAGCAGCTTGCCGTTGAGGCGGGCGGTGACCTCGATGGTCATCCGCTCCTCGACGTCGTAACGGCCGTCCACCACGCTGTCGACCGCGTCCGCCAGGTCCTCCACCTCGGCCTCGGCCAGGAAGCCCACGTGGCCGAGGTTGACCCCCAGCAGCGGCACTCCCGCCGGCCGGGCGAGCTCGGCGGCCCTCAGGAGGCTGCCGTCCCCGCCGAGCACGATCATCATCTCGGCGGCGTCGACCGCCGCCGAACCGGCGGGCACCACGTCGGCCCCCGCGCAGGCGAGCTCGTCGGCCTCGGCACTGAGAACGCGCACGATCAACCCGGCGTCCACGAACCGCTGGATCACCATCCGGGCGCTGTCGACGGCCGCCGCCCGCCCGGTGTGCGCGGTGACCAGCACGGTGCGCTTGGCAGTCATCGATTCTCCTTGAACGTGGAGACCCTCGCCCCGAGGCGGGACCCGAGGTGGGAGAGGAGACGCGGCGTGGCGCCGCACGTTTCGGTACCGTGCCCGGCGATGACCGGGCCACTACGAGTGTGCCCGGCGGTGCCCCCGCCGGACCTGCGAAGAGGTGAGACGCCTGTGGAGCTGGGGTAGGACCTCAAGGAATTTCTCCTGGCGGGCGACCGGCGGTGAATCGGGAACTCTCATGAATGATCGCGGGAATCCCCTCCGTCCGGGGAGTGAATTCCGGGGAGGGACTCCGGGGACGGTGAGGAGGATGTCACGTCTTCACTCTCCCGGGTCGCCCAGGCGCCGACGGCGTCCAGGTAGCCGGAAGCCTGTAAGGCAGGGAGACCCGGGAGGCGTGGAGCCCGGAAGCCTGAGCCCAGGGCCGAGAACGACCTATCGGGGGCCTTCGGCCACCGCCCGCTCGATCTCCGCGTCAAGGTCGGGGACCGGCGGGGCGCCCTCTCCCTTGCCCAGCCAGATGACGTACTCGACGTTGCCGGACGGACCCGGCAGCGGGCTCGCGGTGACCCCTCGCACGCTCAGGCCGAGGGTTCGCGCGGCTTCGGCCACATCCCGTACGGCCCCGGCGCGAAGTCCCGGGTCGCGGACGACCCCGCCCGCGCCGACCCGCTCCCTGCCGACCTCGAACTGGGGTTTGACCAGCATCGCGAAATCGGCCCGCCCGGCGGCGCACAGGGCCAGGGCAGGCAGCACCAGACGCAGGGAGATGAAAGAGAGATCACCGACGATCAGCGTGGGAGCCTCGCCGACCATGTCGGGTTTCAGGTCCCTGACGTTGACCCGCTCCATGACCGTGACCCTGTCGTCGGTCCGCAGCGACCAGGCGAGCTGGCCGTACCCGACGTCGACGGCCAGCACGTGGGCCGCTCCGGCGCGTAGCAGCACGTCGGTGAAGCCTCCGGTCGAGGCACCCGCGTCCAGGCAACGACGTCCTTCGACGGTGAGGCCGAGGGGGCCGAAGGCCTCCAGCGCGCCGAGGAGCTTGTGCGCGCCCCGCGAGACGTAGTCGGGTCCCTCCACCGCCTCCGCGACCACGATCGCCGAGGCCGTGTCGACCTGGGTCGCGGGCTTGGCCGCGACCTGGCCGCCGACGCTGACCCGGCCGGTCTCGATGAGCTGGGCCGCCTGTTCCCGGGACCGCGCCAGCTTCCGGCGGACGAGCTCGCTGTCGAGGCGTGTACGCCGGCTCACGGGCGCCGGTCCGGGGTGCCGTCCGCCGAGGCCGTCCCCTGCCCGGAGACACCGTGCGCCGGGGCCGGTCCCTGTCCCGAAAGGCCGTCCACTCCCGAAACAGCGCTCGCCAGGATCGGCCCCCGCCCCGAGACGCCGTGCGCCGGGGTGATCATCCGCCCCGGGATGTCGCCGACCGCGGCGAGCTCCCGTCCTGAGACGTCGTTCACCGCGGCGAGCGCCTGCTCCAGTCCGGTGAACACCTCCTCGAAGACGTCCGCGTGCGCCGAGACGGGCAGGGCACCGAGACGGGTGAGCCCGCCCAGCGCGGCCTCCACCCGCTCGTCACCCGTCTCGCCCGTCTCGCCCGTCTCTTCCAGCAGGTCCGTCATGCGCCCCCTCCGGCACCGCTCCTGGCCGCCTCGGCCCTCGTAGCCGCCTCCGCGGCCCTTCCTCCGTACGAACACGGCCGCCACCGCACGAGCACGACGCTCGCCGGCCTCGCGCCCGTGGATTCCCCGACCGTATCGGAACCCGCGCCCCTCGTCGCCCCGGCGGGCTTTCTCCCCCTTTCCGGCTTCACCGTGCCCGCGCTCGCTGCCTCCCCGCCTCCGTGTCGGGGTTTCCCGCGCCACCCGGGGAACCTGGACGCCGGCGCTTCCCTCCTGATCGGGCCGGTCCCGCGCAGAGCGCTCCGACGTCGCCCCGCCCAGCGTGGACCAGGAGGGAAGGGGTTCTCCAAAAATGGGTAAACCGTGAACTATCGCAAGGGGCTCGCTCGTTGTCATCCCATTAAGGTCGGCGACCGCCAACGCGTACCCGCGTGACGTTCGACACCATGGCAGAAGCCTCTTTCTCCGGCACCCCCGCGCCGGATTGCATGCCGTACCCATGTGGAACGCTACCGTCCGTACCTGAAAAGGATTCGGATCGGTCAGGGAGAGAAGGGAGCGCCACGCGATGGCGACCGTCGACGAGTGCCGGGTGGCACTGCGCAAACTCGGCGAGCAGTTCGACGAGGTTGACCAGGAAAGCCGCGCCAAGCACGTGGTCGAGCGCAGCATCAGCTGCCATGTCAAGGATCTCGGCGTCACCTTCTACGGCCGCATCCACCATGGCGGCCTGGGCCCCTTCGAGGATCTGCCCGCGAACGACGGCAGGCAGGTCGACGTGAAACTGACCATCGGCAGCGACGATCTCATCTCCCTGGTCAACGGGGAACTCGACATGGGGCGGGCCGTCTTCAGCGGGCGGGTCAAGGTCGACGCCAGCTTCAGCGACCTCCTTCGCCTGCGCAAACTCCTTTGAGGATCCCGCCCTCGGGCGGGATCACGCGGGAGACTCGGGGGGATCACGCGAGAGGAGAGCCACCGAGGCCGACGGCGGCCGGTCCGGCCACGGCCTTCCGGTCATCGTCGCGACATCGCCTGGGATCCATGTGGATCCCAGGCGAGATCCGCGTGGATCCCAGACGAGAGGGGTCAGAGAGCTGGGGCGGCCGTCTCAGCCGGAGCGCGGGGTGGGCCGCGAGAGCACGACGTCGAGCGCCGCCTTCACCACGTCCTCGTCCGCCCGGCCCTCGCCCACCGCCTCCCAGGTGGCGGCGGATGCGGCGCGGAGCCCGTCGAGCGGCTCACCTCCGCCCTCGAGGGTCAGCGCGCCCTCCTCCCAGCGGGCCGTCCACCCCTCGCAGGTCCACCCGTTCCCGATCCGCCGCACCTCGGGGTAGGGCCTGTGCAGGTCGGACAGATCACCGGCGATGTAGGTGGGCCGGTGCCGTGGAACGGCGGTCAGCACGTCGAGCGGGCTCGCCACCCCGGTCAGGACCAACAGGCTGTCCACCCCGGCGTTGTTCGCCCCCTCGATGTCGGTGTCGAGCCGGTCACCGACCACCAGGGGCCGCCGCGATCCGGTACGGAGCATCGACTCCCGGTGCAGGGGCGGCTCGGGCTTTCCCGCGACGATCGGCTCCACCCCGGTCGCCGTGGCGATGACCCTGATCATCGCGCCGTTGCCGGGAAGCTCGCCCCTGCCGGTCGGCATGGTCGAGTCGGCGTTGGCGGCGACGAAGAGGGCTCCCTCTCTCACGGCGAGCGTTCCCTCGGCCAGCAGGCCGTAGGACAGATCGGGAGCGATGCCCTGGACGACCGCGGCCGGGGCGTCCAGCGCGGTGCTGACCGGACGCAGTCCGTGGGCGCGCAGTGCGGAGCGCAGGCCCATCCCGCCGACGACCAGCACCGCGGCGCCCGGTTCGACCCGCTCGGCCACGAGCCGCGCGGCGGCCTGGGCGGAGGTCACGACATCCTCGGCGGCCGCCGGAGCGCCCAGCGCACGCAGGTGCTGGGCGATGGCGGCGGGGGTGCGCGAGGCGTTGTTGGTGACGTAGGCGAGGCGCACACCACGTTCCGCCGCCCGGCTCAGGGCCTCGGGAGCCGCCGGTACGGCGTCGCGCCCGAGGTACACCACCCCGTCGAGATCAAGGAGAAGAGTGTCGTACGGGTCGATCAGCGTATTCGTGTCCACTGGCCCATTTCATCACCCGCGTTCCACCACCCGCACGGGTCCATGCGACGGAGCGGTCCGGATCACATCCGGCGAACCCATCCGCATCACATCCGGCGAGCATCCGCGGGCCGCACCGGCAGGCCGGTATGGATTCACCTGCGACGGACACCCGTGGCCACACCGGCAAGCCCGCACGGATCACGTTCGGCGCACAACAGCGGTGTACTCGCATGGATCACATCCTGCGCACGCGGGATCACGGCGGTGTACTCGCATGGATCACATCCTGCGGGCGCGCAACGTGGCGCGAACGCTTTTCAGCGCGGAAACGTAGTGCCGCAGGTCGGGGCGCATCGCGACGGCGATGGCCAGCGGCTCCTGAGCCCCTTCCATGTCACCGGTACGCCAGAGAGCGAGTCCGAGCCCGAAATACGCATAGTCCTCAGCCGGATTGGCATCGATGATCCAGCGAAAACTGTCGACGGCATCGGCGTACTGCCGGGAGTTGAACTGTGCTCTGGCGAGGGCCTCCCGGATGCTCCGTGACTCCGGCTCCGCGTCGGCCGCCCGTTCCAGCAGCGCGGCCGCCGCCGCCGGACTGCCCTCGGCCAGCAGCCTCATCCCTCGTTGAAACCATTCGTAGACGTCCCCGACCGGAGCGCCCGTCTCGGGGTTGGGGGAATCAGACGGACCGCCACGTCCTTGGACCATTATGTGAGGCCTCCTTCATCGACAGACGACAGATCTGGCCGATTCCCTGACGGACCGGGCACCACGGACTCGAAGCGGCCCCCGGCCGTTTCAGGCCTTTATGGCAGCATGCCCTCTATGGCGAATCCTGAACTGCCGATACCCGGCGGGCTGGTGCTACGCCCGTTTCGCGGCGTACGGTTCACGGTCAACGATCTGGCCGGGGTCACCTCACCGCCTTACGACCTCATCGACGAGGCCGGCGTGCGAAAGCTGCTCGACACCCATCCCAACAACGTGGTGCGTTTGATCCTTCCCGGCACCGACCAGCACAGATACGTCGAGGCGCGAGAGACGCTTCACCAATGGCTCTCCTCAGGGGTGCTGGCCGCCGACGAGACGCCCGCGGTCTACGTCTATGAGCAGTCGGGTCCCGGGGTCCTGCAGCGCGGAATCATCGGCGACGTGGGCCTGGCCGGTCCGGAGCTGCACATCGTCCTGCCTCACGAGGACGTGATGCCGGGACCGGTCGCCGACCGGCTGGCACTGATGAGCACCACGGAAGCCAACCTCGAGCCCATCTTCCTGCTCTACGACGGCGCGGGCGGCGCCACCACCCGCCTCGTCGACCATGTCGCCGCGTCCCGGCCTCCGCTGGCGGAGGCGAGGACCGAAGACGAGGTCAGGCACCGGCTGTGGGCCGTCACCGACAGTGAGGAACTCGCCTCCATCGACGCCGACCTCCGCCCCCGCCAAGCCCTCATCGCCGACGGGCACCATCGTTACGCCACCTACCTCGCACTCCAGCGGGAACACCGTGCCGCCATCACGCGTGGTGCGACGGTCACTGCCGGCACTGCCGGCACTGCCGATACTGCCGGCACGGCGGGGACGACCGGGGAGCGGGCGGAAACCGTGAAATCGGTGACGCCGCCGAGTTCCGTGGAGCCCGAACCGTGGGACTTCGGTCTTGCGCTCCTGGTGGACTCCAGCGCCTATCCGCCGGATCTGAAGGCCATCCACCGGGTCATCCCCGAACTGCCACTTGAAGAGGCGCTGGCCAAGGCCAAGGGTTCGTGGCGGGTGCAGGAGTACGCGGACCTGACCGAAGGCCTGGCCGCGTTGGACGAGACCAGCGGACCGGCCTATCTGCTGTCCTCCGGCGAGTTCACCCACCTTCTCACCGACCCTGACCCCGCTCAGCTCGAACACGCCATGCCGGCCGAGCGCTCGACCGGGTGGCGGGCGCTGAACACCTCCATCCTCGCGGAGTTTCTCCTGCCGAAGGTCTGGGGGATGCGGGACGACGAGTCGTCGGTGCGCATCGTCCACCACGACCCTGAGGCCGCCGTACGGCTCGCACGGGCCTCCGGAGGGACCGCGGTGCTGTTGCGCCCGCTTGCCGTCGACGATGTGCTCGCGGTCGCAGCTCAGGGAGAGCGGGTGCCTCGCAAATCCACCTCCTTCGGCCCGAAGCCCAGGACCGGTCTGGTCCTGCGCCTGCTCACCCCGGCGGGGACACCGCCCCCGAGCAACCCGCCCTTCGAGAAGCCCGGCTCCTGAGAGTTCAAGGAGACCGAGCCTGAGAGGAAGCCAGGTTCTCTGAGAGAATCCGGGATCCCGGGGTGCTGGACGCGCAGGAAGAAGGACATCGCTCACTTGCCCGCTCCGGAGACCGCGCCCGCGCGCGTCACGGGGCGAGGCACCTGCGGGCGGCCCGGCATCGACGCCTCCACGGTTCCCGGTTCCGGTTTCGGTTCCGGAGCGAGGTCCGGTCGGACCAAGGTGAGGTGGTCAGGCCCGGCCGAGGCGAGATCCCGCTCAACCGAGATGAGATCCGGCCCGACCGGAGCCGAATCCCGCCCGACCGGAACGAGACCCGGCCCGACCGGGACCGAATCCAGCCCGATGAGATCCGGTCCGCCCGGGGTGGGATCCGCTCCTCCGACCGCGGTGACATCCGGTCCGGCCGGAGCGAGACTCGGCCTGGATGAGGTGAGGTCAGGCTTGACCGAGGTGAGCCGCGGTCCCACGCCCTGCCCGGTATCCCCCTGCCCCGCGTGCACAAGTGAGCGCACCGACCGAGGCGGGGCGGGCGCCGGAACTTCCTCGTCGCCGGTCAGGATCATGGTGACCTTGCGCTCGAGACGCCTCACCGAACGCACCTCGACCTCGTACCCGGACGATTTGGCCCCCTCACTTCCCCACCAGCGGCGGCGCAGCGAACCCGTCACCTCGACGATGTCATCGGGCAGCCAACCGGCCACGGCCTCGATCACCTCGAGCTCGAACGACGCGCACGGAATGGTGTCGACCCGGGCTCCACTCCCGCGGTGCTGCCGCCGGACGATCAGGCGCCAGGTGCAGAGCCTGCTCCCGCTCTGCAACGACCTGATGTGGGCCGCCTCAGGTAGGCGGCCCACGAGAATGACCTCGTTACGATCCATGTGATCCTCCTCGATCCTGCCGGTCGAGAAGGACTCTCTACGATGTTGAGCTGCGCCGAAATGGCCGAATACTGTTCTGTGGACGCCGGTTCCAGTTATGAGGTGGCCCGTGGAAAACATCACCGCCCTCGGTGGGGACGTCTATGAGATCGACACGAGGATGGCCGGATACTCCAGCATCACGGCCGGATACCTGATCCTCGGAGACCGTCCCTGCCTGGTGGAGACCGGCACCTCCACCTCCGCTCCCGTGGTACGCGACGCCCTTACCTCATTGGGCGTCGGCCCAGGAGATCTCGCCACGGTCGTTGTCACGCACATCCACCTGGACCACGCGGGCGGGGTCGGCGACATCGCTGGTTTCTACCCGGATGCGGAGATCGTGGTTCACGAGAAGGGTGCCCGGCATCTCGCCGATCCGTCCAGGCTGATGGCCAGCGCGCGAATGGTTTGGGGCGACAAACTGGACACCCTGTTCGGCGAACTCTCCCCCACGGAGGCCTCACGGATTCGCGCCCTCGGCGACACCGACACGATCGACCTCGGCAACGGACGTACTCTGAACAGCCATTACTCACCGGGCCACGCCAGACACCATGTGGGACTCATCGATTCCGGCACCGGAGACCTCTACGTCGGCGACGCGGCCGGGGTCTACCTTCCTGAGACGGGTGACCTGCGCCCCGCCACGCCCCCGCCGGACTTCGACCTGCGTACCGCGTTGGACTCGATCGCCCTGTTCAGGGCGCTGGGTCCGCAGAGGCTGCTCTTCAGTCACTACGGACCGGTCGCGGATGTGGAGGAGATCCTGGGACGCTCCGCCGAGGAGCTTCGCGTCTGGGTCGATCTGACCCGTCAGGCTCACACGGAGGGCATGGATCTGGATCACGCTGTCGCCATGGTCAGGGAGCGCACTCGCGACCGCTACGCGGCCCTGAAAGCGGACGAGGCGACCGCCGAGCAGTTCGAACTGCTGAGCGGTGCCCCGTCCAACGTGGCCGGCATCCTGCACTGGCTGGACCGGGTCCAGCCGTAAGAAGATGTCCCGTAAGGTCCAGGATCACCCTGGAGGCGCCTTCCGCATTCCGGGTGCACAGCTCGCCCACCCGGAATGCGGTGAAGGTCCCCGGGAACTACTTCTTCTCGGACTTGCCCTGACGATCCCGGCCCTGCTCGTCCCCGCCCCGATCCTCGTCCAGATCGTCGTCTCCGTCGGAGTCGACATCGGGGGCGTCGCTGAGAATGTCGCCGAAGTCAGGCTCGATGAAGGCCGGGCCGACGGCGCGCTCCACCTTGCCGGGCTTCTCCTCAACCTTCCGCTCGGCATCGACCGTCTCGTTCCTGGAAGAGCCGGTCTTGGAGGAGACGTTCTCGGGTGAGTCCTCTTCGTCGGAAGAGCCGTTGTCAGGAGCATCACCGGCGACGGGCCGGTTCGCGCCGAACTCGTCGTCAAAGAGATCGTCTTCGTCCTCGATCTCCGCGTCCAGAGCCGCGACGTCGTCGATGTCGGCGTCGTCGTCGACATGGATGTCATCATCGACATCGCCGTCACCGGTGTCGATCTCGTCATCGATCTCGGCATCGGCATCACCCCGAGGGCGGGTGTCATCGTCGATGACTTCCCCGTCCTCGTCGTCGTCCTCCTCCAAATCCTCGATGACAGCGCCCGTCAGCTCCGCGTAACGCTCGGCCGCGTCGGTCTCGCCGTCCTCGTCGAAGGCCATCGCCCGGCCGAACCACTCGGTGGCGGGCCCTTCGTGACCGGCCACCGACAGCGCGTCGGCGTAGGCGAAGGCGAGGCGGGCCGACCAGGGCTGGGGACGGGTGTCACGCAGCTCAGGAAGGCGCTGGAGGGTGATGACCGCGGCGTCGTTCTGGCCGAGATCCCTCCGGGCACCGGACTCCACGATGGCGAGTTCGATCTTGCCGACGCGGTCGAGCCGCTCGGCCTCCTTGGAACGGACCAGATCAAGGGCGCGCTCGGGACGGCCAAGGCCGCGCTCGCAGTCCGCCATGATCGGCAGGAACGAGTCGGAACCCGTCATCCGGCGAGCCGCGCGCAGATCGCTGAGCGCCTCGGAGAAGTGGCCTGCGCGGTAGGCCGCGATGCCGACGGCCTCGCGGATCACCCCGATCCTGGCCGCGAAGCGACGCGCGACCTTCGTGTGCTCGTACGCCCGCTCCGCGTCGTCCTCGCCGAGAGCCCTCTCGGCCGCCACCAGGTGGCGGGAGATCAGCTCCGCGAGGTCGAGGGGAAGGGAACGTAGTTCCTCGCGGATCTCCTTGTCGAGCTCCTCCGCGGTGATGTCCGGGGCGAGCTCCGGCAACTCCTCGCGCTGGCCGCTGGGAGCCTCGTCGCGGCCACCCGGCCGGTCATCACGGCCGTAGCGGGTGCGGGACCCCTCACCGTCGCGGTCACGGTTCCCGAAGGGACGCCCTCCACCGGGACGGTCGTCCCGGTTGAACGGCCTGCGCTCACCACGGTCATCGCGATTGAACGCCGGACGGTCACCACCACGATCGTCACGGTTGAAACCGGGACGGTCGCCACGGTAGCCACCACCGGGACGGTCATCGCGATTGAACGGCGGACGCCCCCCACCGGGACGATCGTCCCGGTTGAACGGCCTGCGCTCACCACTGTCGGGACGCGAACCATACTGACCGCGCGACTGGTCACGGTCACCGTACGAACGACGCTCACCACCGCGATCATCACGGTTGAACGGCGGACGCCCCCCACCGGGACGGTCATCGCGATTGAACGGCGGACGACCCGAACCACGATCGTCACGGTTGAACGAAGGACGATCACCGCGGTCGCCACGGTAGCCACCACCGGGACGGTCATCGCGATTGAACGGCGGACGCCCCCCACCGGGACGATCGTCACGGTTGAACGGCCTGCGCTCACCACTGTCGGGACGCGAACCATACTGACCGCGCGACTGGTCACGGTCACCGTACGAACGACGCTCACCACCGCGATCATCACGGTTGAACGGCGGACGCCCCCCACCGGGACGGTCATCGCGATTGAACGGCGGACGACCCGAACCACGATCGTCACGATTGAACGAAGGACGATCACCGCGATACCCGCCGCCGGAGCGATCGTCCCGATTGAAGGGCCTGCGCTCACCACGGTCGTCACGGTTGGACGGGGGACGGCCGGAACCACGGTCGTCACGGTTGTAAGACGGCCGGTCCCCACGGTCACGAGAGCCGTAAGAACCACCGCGGGACTGGTCGCGGTCACCATAAGGACGCTGACCCTCACCACGCGGCCCTGAGGGCCTCTGTCCGCCACTCGGACGGTCGTCCCGGTTGAACGCAGGGCGGCCGGAACCACGGTCGTCACGGTTGTAAGACGGCCTGTCGCCACGATCACGAGAGCCGTAAGAACCACTCGGGCGCCCCTCTCGGCGCTCACCATATCGGGGACCGTCGCCCGGACGTCCCCTGTCACCACCT
Source organism: Streptosporangium sp. G12 (assembly GCF_052983175.1). Classification (NCBI taxonomy): domain Bacteria; kingdom Bacillati; phylum Actinomycetota; class Actinomycetes; order Streptosporangiales; family Streptosporangiaceae; genus Streptosporangium; species Streptosporangium sp. G12. Next base: position 251,203 of record NZ_JBRIQO010000016.1, read on the forward strand.
GCGCGATCGCTACGGTGGCCTCCCTGGCCACCAGATCCGCGGTTTTCGCCCTCTTCGCGTCGGCCGGCGCCCTCAGGCCCGTTGTCACTGTTCACTTCTGGTCCATTCGTTGGCTCACTCTGCGAGCGCGTCCCGTCTCTTCGATCGGATGGGACGATTCGCTGTGCGGGCGGTCTCCGGCCGCGGGGTGCGCCCCGTTCGCTATCGCTGCCCCGCCCTATCGTGGTCTGGCGCGACGAAGGCCACCCGCAGGTGGGGTGGCCCGGCCTGTCCAGCCTAGCAAGCCCCTGAAAGTCCACACGCCCTTCCCTCGGCACCCACAAATGATCATGGACACAGCGGCGGAGCCTTTGTGAGCGGTTCTTGAGAGAACCAGGGAGCCGTCTTACCCGACGGTCGTCGCATTTGCCATGAGGGCTGAGACAGAACCGAAAATCGCCCAGAGAACGCCTTTACAACGCGAAAAGGGCCTCTACCTGTGGCGGAGGCCCCTCCTGGGCATACCTGAAACCTCGAAGCCAGAAGGCTTGGACTCCCGGAACTCCCTGGAAACCCAGGAATCCCGAGAAACCAAGCGCCTCGGGCAATCCTCGTAGAAATCAAGGAACCTCAGAGAAAAGCGGGAGGCCTCGGAATTTTCCCGTGGGGAAGGTGTCGCACAGGACCCCGAGCAGACCCCGCAACGGTCCCGAACAGGCCCCGGAACGGGTCGCCGGCAGGTCCCGGAAAAGGAGCCCGGGAACAGGCCGGAAAAAGGGTCCGGACATGCCTGAGGGCCCCCACCAACGGTGGAGGCCCTCAAAAGATTGTCCGGCGGTGACCTACTCTCCCACACCGTCCCCGGTGCAGTACCATCGGCGCTGAAGAGCTTAACT